>JAGHBF010000151.1 GCA_021161165.1 Candidatus Aminicenantota bacterium | reverse complement strand
CTGTAAAAGTTATCCTTTTCCTGTTGAAGCATCTGTTTTTTGAATTTTGGAAGTTCTGCCTGCATTTTTGCAACATCAAGGATCCTCTTTTTAATCCTGTAGACAAAGGCACCCTTTTTCAATGGGTAAACCTTTGACCACTTATCTAACGGAGCATCCAGTATGGACGTGTATGTTTTGTAATCGAGCTCGATATTCTCTATAGGATCAAGATAGCCATGAGTTTCAGTTTTGTGAACAACAACTGGAGGAAAATTTCCTTTTTTAATTGCCTCACTTAAGATACTTATTGCCTTCTCTCGGGCTTTTATTTCTTTCAACTCTTCTTTTATCTTCTCTGCAAATTCCTCGTATTTCCCCTGTCTTTGCTGCTGTATCTCGTCCAGTTCTACAATAAAGAATCCCGAATACCCCCTTATAGGAGCAGACACCTTCCCCTTCTCCAGATTAAACAATGCATTTGAAACCGTTCCTGTGGGATCTCCGTTTACAGGTTCTCCCTTTTCGACAAAATCTACATTGTTAACCTCAAAACCATATTTTTTTGCTGCCGCCTCAAGAGAGGATTTTTTTGCCTCCTTGTATATCTTTTCCGCCATCTCAGAGGCAAGCTCAAAGGCTTTGTCCATTTTGAGTTTCCTTTCTATAGATGCCTTTACTTCTTCCAGGGGTTTTACACCTCCGGATATTTTCCCTTCAAATTTTATTATCTCGAAGCCATCTTTTGTTTTAAGAGGAGGAGAAACATCTCCTACTGTTGCTCTTTCCAGCCACCTTTTTTCTTCATTCTGAAGAAACATGGGAATCACATCCTTCCACAGCCCTCCCTCTTTAGCCCTCGGTCCAGAGGAATATTTTTTAGCTATATCCTCAAACTGTGTACCCTTTTTCAATTCATCCTGAACCCTCTTCAGCTTGTCCTGATTTTTAACAACTATCTTTCTGAACTGATATTTTTCAGGATATGAAAAAAGGTCCTTGTTATCATCGTAATAAGCTTTTATTTCCTTGGGCAATACCGTCACTCTGTCCTGAAGCTTGAGTGCCGAAACGAGAACAAATTTGCCCTTTCTCTTTTCGGGAACTGTATATTTGTTCCTGTGCTTCTGAAAATACTCTCTTATTTCTTTTTCTTCTGGCTCATTCACGGATACATCTTTGTAGGGATAGAAAGCGTATTCAATGACAAATTTCTCTTTGTTAATCCTGTATGCCCTTTTCGCCTCATCATCGCTTACTCTCACAGAAGATGTTATTATTGTCTTCAATTTGTTCTCGAGAAGTGCTTCTCTCATTTTTTCCTCGAACTTTGAAACAGACATTCTGTAAAAAGTTATAACCCTGCGCTGGTATTCCTCTGGTCCCACAAATACTCCGTTTTTCTGAAACACTGGCATGTTCTGAATATAATCTGCAAGCTCCTCATCAGAGACCATTATTTTAAATTTAGCAGCTATTTTCTTTATTATTACTGAGTATTCCATACTCTGAAGAACCTTCTCAGGCAGTCCAAGCCTTTCTATTAAACCCTTAGTTATGGGTTTGTCTCCAAGCTGTTCTCTAATGAGGTCCAGCTGCTGATAATACTCCTGTTCAAAGTGCTGAATATCAATGGCAACATCATCTATTTTCATTATTGTGTTCTGGGCACCGCCTGAAATTTTTCCTGAACCCCATGCCACGAAAACAAAAAGGATGAATACGGCAATAACGGCCCAGAGAATGATATTTTTCATAACTTTGCTTTTTCGGAATTTTCTAAGCATTGTTACCTCCTTATGGGTAGTGTTTTAACATTCCCGTGTCTGTCCACTGCTCTTAAAGCAAAAACTCCTGCTTCCTTTAAAATAAAACTTTCCTGTTTCCCATCACATATACCATCCTGCGGAGAAAGAATAAACCAATTTATTCCATCCTTGGTGTATCTTAGTTCTTTTACTCCGCTTCCTTTATCTTTAACTGTGACTGTAAAGGGAATTTTCTCCCCTGAAAGTTCTATTGAAGGAGGAGTATTGTCCACAAGAAAAGTAGATGATGTCTTTTCGGTTTTAAGAGCATCTTGCTGTGGATTGGAAGGAATGTCCGAAGCTATTATTTTTATTTTATATTCCCCATCAGGAATAAAAGTGGAATCAAAAGCATAATAATTGTCCTTCCAGTTTTTTTGCAACAATATGTCTTTATTGCCAGCTTTAAGGTAAATGTCGTAAACAATAGAATCTCCATCGGGGTCTTCTGCCTTCCACATTATAGTTCTATATCCCTTTTTAAAAATTTTCTTTCCAGCAGAAGTTAAAATCCTGTCTGTTTTCGTAAGCTTATTATTAATTGAATCTGCCATACCCTTTATAGATTCCTTAGCAAAGGCTTTGAAAACAACATTGGGGGGATAAATTTTAATATTTGTTATCCTGGGTGGATGATTATACCTTAAATATGAAATGCTTATTCTGTGAAATTTGCCTTGAGGAAGAAATTTCACCCTAAACTGTAGATATCTTGCTGGCGGAGAAAGAATTTTATCACCTGAATTAACTGAAGGGCTCCAGTCTTCCCACGTTTTGTCAGGAACTGGAGAATTTCCACTCCTCGTTTGAACTTCAATGCCCTCACCCAGGAATACTATTTCACCCCATTTAGCTATTGCTCCTGCATCAAGAACATCAGATTCGTAAATACCCTGAGTCTCCTTTCTCTTTTCGACTCTGTAAATGGAAGTTGGAACCGTAGTTGAAAAGAAAAGATGGGATGCCCCAATAAGTGTTCTAATTTCTTTACCCTCCGCCTCCTCGTAAAGGGTGGCTTTTTCCGTAGATACCAGACGATAAATTCTTGCCTTCTTTCCCCCTGTTGCAGCAAATAGTTCGTTATTATAAACAGTTAGAGAAGAGATATATTCATCAGGATTTGTCCAGAAAATCTGGGCTTTTCTTATATCAGGGTCTATTTGATAAACAAAGCTACGTTTATTTCCCTTTAAGCCCAAGGAAGTCTTTGCAGATGTGGATGTCTCTGTTGAAGAACTTCCAACAACCACTACCTCAACAGACGAAGAGGCAGAAAGAATATGGTCCGAAGTTGAGTCAGTGGACTTTTTCTCCTGTTTTTTTCTTGTTCCCTGAGTTGCTGCATAAATCTTGCCATGCCAGACGGCTATTGCAGAAACCTCGTTATAAGGAGATTCCCATATAAGTCTGGGCTCTGTCTTTTTTAGAAAATAAACCCTTCCTTTTCCAGAGGTTGCAAGATAAAAATCATTTTCGCTGAAAGCCATCTTCATAATATGGTCATCTGGCACTTCCGCTATTTTTTCTCCCGAACCTTTAAGGTCTATTTTATACACGGCAGAAGTTTTGCCGGTAACAGCATATATATATCCTTTTCTGTACTTGAGATCCCAGATAAATCTTTCCTCCGGGTCGAAAAATTCCTTAACTTTTCCCTTGCTATACATGTAAATCTTTCCTCTTGGAGATGTGGCAAAATAAATTTCTCCCTTTGGACCTTTTGTAATTGCAAAAATATCCAGTTCTGGAGCATCGTATATAAGTTTTACTTTCCCGTCTTTCCCTATAAAAAAGAGTTTCCCCTGATGCCCGGTACCCACATAAATCCCATCTTTAGTTTCTTCTAAGGCAAAAATAAAATCTTCTCTTATTTCAGGGAGTTTCGTAAGCTTGTCAGAAGGAAAAACGATCCCTTTCCAGTCCAGAGACACGCCTTTCAATGTTCCCTTTAGAAGCTCTGATATCCCTTCCTTTTTCCAAAACTGTGGGCTGGACGCAAAAATAAAGCTTGATATTAATAAAAAAATTAGCGTCTTTCTCATAATCCACTCCATGTAGAAAATTTTATTGTAGTGCTTCCCTTGATATACCAGGGAAGCTCTGAAGTATATTCAATAACAGTTGCTCTCTTCAGCACATTCCCTTTTATAGGCTGAAATGGAGAAGTGAAAAGTTTGAAAAGTGAGGGCGGTAAAGAAGGGAATTCTTCACCATTTATAAACAGAGATTTTTTTCTTGTATAAAACTTAAAGTAAAGCCTATTGTTTTTTCTCAGGTTGTTCAAGGCCCTTATCAACCTATCAAAAGAGGCAGGAAAACCCATTGCTCCTCTGTAATAGAGTGATTCCCATTTTAGTATATCCTCTGCAGACGAAACCATGAGATAAAGGTCTTCTCCTGATGGGACTTCAGGAATTTTGATAGGATATGTCTGTTCCTGTATTTTCTGGTTTTTTGGCTTTATATAAATTGTTATGTTTAGTTTTTCTCCTGGTTTCACTCTATATTTAGGAGCCCACACTCTCTGTATAGTAGCACTTTTTTCATACTCGAAAACAGACATTTCAATATTTATAGAATCTATCTCAGCCTTTTTATACGGATTATTCTCAAGATAATATAGTATGGCTGCGTCAAGACCAATAACATCTCCGGAATTTTTACCTGTAAAAATATCGCTGATTTTAACATTCTGACCGTTTTTTATGGCTATCTCTCCAGAAATTTTTAACGATATATCCCCATAATCCTTGGAACCTTCTGAGATCATCCCCTGTTCAGCAACCATCAGAAGAGCTGGCGCCAATAGAGGGTCATCTATAATCCAGAAATTGTATTTTCTTTCCTTTTGAGAAGAGAAAAATTTTATTCTCACAGGTATATAAGGAGGTAATTTCCCTATTTCTCCCACAACACCCTTTAGTCTATCCTCCACAACCCTTCCAACAAGTTTTGTGGGTTGCGTCAACTTGAAGGGAGAAGAGTACGAGGGAACAACGCCGAGGACCTCTGCTTTTGCGAGGAAATAATTAGCGTTTCCAGTATTGAAGAATGGATGTCCGAAGATATAAATTTTGTTTTTCTTCTTATCATTAAAGACTACTGTACCGCCGGCGCTTATTTCTACATCACCTGTGGTTAAAAGAACAGAGACTGCATCGCCAGCTTCAAGGCTTTCAGTTTCTATTTTCGGCTCTATAATTTTTCCGGCACCTGAGGCCGACACAAAGTTAAGTCTTGATGCAAATGAATCAAAAAACTTCCCCTTTACAGAAGCAAAAAAAGGAAGAGGAAGAGGGTAAAACTGCCCCAGTTTTTGCGATGAATTAAATTTAGAGAGGAAGAAGGAAAAAGGCAACTTCTTCTTTAATGGACCATTGTAAAAAAATCTTTTTTGTCCCACTGTGAGAGGAAGCTGTTTCCCCTTAATTATTTCCTCTATCGGAACTATCCCTGCTATCGGTTCCTTTGAAAATTGAAATCCGTAGGAAACAGACCCTACTATTTTCCCATCTATAAAAACCGGACTTCCGCTCATTCCTGAAATAACTCCTCCGTGGTCCACCTCTTTTCCTGTAAGACGAGCAATTATAAGAGAACTGTCTACTCCTACGTTTTTTAGAACGCCGAGTATTTCCACCCCGAATTT
>JAGHBF010000074.1 GCA_021161165.1 Candidatus Aminicenantota bacterium | reverse complement strand
CTTCTCCTGAAATATTCTTCAATTGGGACATAAGCAGACTGGTTGGTGTAAACTTCAATTAAACCGGCTCCGGATCTTTTGAAAATTCCCCTTATTGTCCTTTCATATCTTAAAAAATACCCTTTTAGATGCCTGGATAATGGCCAGAGAAAGGAAGATTTTCCTGACTCGAGATCCACTCCGTAAAAGGGAGAAAGGATGCTCAATTTCGGTTCAGCTTTGTCCTTTATCCATATACCTATAACATCATGTTTACCTGATACGAGCTTCAGTTCCTTCAGGAAACTTCTTTCAGTATAAAAATCCGAAATTATAACCACTATTCCCCTTTTCTTTGCGACTTTATAGACCCACATAAGAGCTCTTGCAATATTAGTCTTTGTCCCCTCGTCTCTGTCCATAAGTATTTCCCTGATTATCCTGAGGAAATGTCCCCTCCCTTTTCTTGGGGGCACGAATTTACCTTCAAATTCTCCGAAGGTAAGAAGCCCCACCTTATCATTGTTAACAAGGGCTGCAAGAGATAATAATGCCGCTGCTTCTGCTGCCTTTTCCCTTTTTTTCATATAAATCCCAAAATCAAGAGACGCTGAAGTATCAACAAGAAGATAAAGCGAGAGCTCTCTTTCTTCCCTGAATTTCTTTACATATAAGGCACCTTTTCGTGCAGAAGTTTTCCAGTCTATTGCTCTTATATCATCTCCGGGCTCGTATTCTCTTACTTCTTCAATCTCTATTCCTTTTCCTTTGAAAACACTTCTATATTCTCCTCCAAAGATTTCACTCACCTTTTTTCTTGAAATTATCTGTATTCGCTTAATAGCTTCCTGGATGTAATCTGGAAGCTTCATGGAATCTTTACGGAAGAAAGAATGGAAGCGATTAACTGGTCTTGATTTACTTCTTCTGCTTCTGCCTCGTATGAAAGAATTATTCTATGTCTCAAAACATCTCTTGCCATCCACTTAATGTCATCTGGGATTACATATCCTCTACCATCCAGAAAGGCTTTCGCTTTTGCTACAAGAGAGAGATAGAGAGAGCCTCGGGGAGATGCTCCATACATAATGTACTCTTTTATCTTTATCCCGTATTTCTCTGGCCTTCTTGTTGCATCAACTATGTCTGTAATGTACTTCAAAAGTCTCTTATCTATGTGAATTTCCCTTATCAGGTCCTGAGCCTCAAGGATCTCATCCTTTTGAATAACTGGCCTAACAGAAGGCTCTTCTTTTCCCCCCATTCTTTTTAAAATCTCCACTTCCTCATCTTTCTCAGGATAGCTCACAAGAAGCTTAGCCATAAATCTATCAATCTGAGCTTCTGGTAAAGGATAGGTGCCTTCCTGTTCAATTGGATTCTGGGTTGCTATTACAAAAAACGGTTTTTCAAGCCTGTAGGTATTATCTCCTATTGTTACCTGAAGCTCCTGCATGGCTTCAAGAAGAGCGCTCTGAACTTTTGCAGGAGCTCTATTTATTTCATCTGCGAGAACGAAATTAGCAAAAACAGGGCCCTTTTTTACTACAAAATTCATCCCTCGAGGGTCAAAAACAAGAGTTCCTGTTATGTCAGCGGGTAAAAGGTCAGGGGTAAACTGTATCCTTGAAAAACTGAGGGACATTGAAGCTGCAATAGTTTTACCCAGAAGGGTTTTTGCCAGCCCTGGAACTCCTTCAAGAAGAACATGTCCTCTTGATAGCATGCATGCCAGGAATTTCTCTATCAGGGCTTCGTTCCCCACAATGACCTTATTAATCTCTTCTTTAACTTTCAAAACTTTCTCTCGATACCCCTTTATTTTCCCTTCAAGCTCTTTAATCTTCTTTTCCATCTTTTTCTCCTTCAATTGTGGACCTATAGTCAGCCCTTCTAACCTTGGACCTGTAGTCCACAGCCTCAATATTTATTTCCCGGCACATTTCATACAGTCTGGAACGAAGTCTATAACCGATTTTCTCTTCCAGAGTCTTTCCTCTAAAAACTGTTGTTAAAACAAGATGACGATTGTCAAGATATCTTCTGTTGACAAGCCGGAAGATAAAATCTTCCTCCCAGTCGCTCATGCTTCTTGATGCAAAATCATCTATGACAAGTAACTCCACAGAGGATAAGTAATTTAAATATTCTTCCCTTTTTTCTCCCTGCTGTACTACTGAATATTCCCTTAGAGCCTCTCTAAAATCAACAAAAAGACAATCTACTTCTTTTTCCTCAATAAGTTTTTTACACAGGGCAACAGCAAGATGGGTTTTTCCCGTTCCGCTGGGTCCCATAATTAAAAGCCCTCCTTCCACTGCAGGATAATCTTCCGCATACCTCTGCACAGTTGTTTTGGCTTTAGAAAGGCTCGGGTACG
Source organism: Candidatus Aminicenantota bacterium (assembly GCA_021161165.1). Taxonomy (GTDB): domain Bacteria; phylum Acidobacteriota; class Aminicenantia; order S016-38; family S016-38; genus S016-38. The sequence goes on along the minus strand of JAGHBF010000074.1, from coordinate 878 downwards.
AGGAATCTAACATAAAATTTTCAAAACTTCTATCCATGAAAGCCTTTGGTATTCCTGCCTTCTGCAGCATATAATCATAATCAGGGACTGCTCCTTTCTTCCTTACTGCGATAAGTTTTCCGTCTTTCTCAACAATTTCCCAGTCATCAGATTTCTTCATCATCAATTTAAACTCCCCTTTATGCTTTTAAGAGTTTCATTATGCCTTAATTTTCTCAGTGCTCTTTTTTCAATCTGTCTTACCCTTTCCTTGGACAGTCCCACTTCCCGTCCTATTTCCTCCAGTGTTCTGGGTCTTCCATCTTCAAGCCCGTATCTTAATTTAATTATCTTTGCTTCCCTTTCCCCAAGAGACTCAATAATTTCTTTTACCTTCTCTCTTAATCTTTTCCTGAAAATCTTTTCGACCACATCCTCTTCCTGATCAGGGATTAGCGACTCAATAGAGAGGGTTTCATCTTCTTCAATTGAAGAAGAAAGGCTAATATCAGTCTTTTTTATTAGCATAAGATTGTCCAGCCGTTCTTCATCCATACCCAGTTCTTCGGCTAATTCCCTTTTGCTTGGAGGTTTGCCTTCCAGCTTTTCCAGATCCTTAGCTTTTTTCTGAACTTTAAAATAGGCATCCATCATTCTTTTAGGTATATCAACTGCCCTCGTTCCCCTGTGTATAGCTTCCAGAATAGCCTCCCTCACCCACCAGCCTGCATAGGAAAGAAATTTCACATTCTTATTTGGATCAAACCTTTTCGCAGCTTCTATCAAACCCAGAACTCCCTCTTCTACCAGGTCCTCAAAGGGAACACCATATCCTTTAAACTTAGAAGCATACTTAACCACAAATCTGAGGTTGCCTTCTATAAGCCTCTTTATTACGG
>JAGHBF010000115.1 GCA_021161165.1 Candidatus Aminicenantota bacterium | reverse complement strand
TAACAAATGATGGTGTTTTATTAATTTTATATGATGCTAAATCTCAATCTATCTATTCTTTCGATGAGCAAACAGGAAATCTCGGATTCATGTTCAAAATAACAGGATTTCAGCCTTCCGGACTTGAAATATGGAATGGAAACCTTGTTCTGGTTGAAAGGAAGAATTTGAGCATTTATGTTTTTTCTACTGCTGGTGATATTCTCAAAAATTATAGCAGTCCCACAAATTATCCAGGGGGCATAACAAGAGATAACCAAAACAACTTTTACCTTTTTTCAACAGATGGAAAGATTTATAAAATATCGCTTTTTTAAAGCAGGAATCTTTTTTATCCTTTCCCTGTTTCTGCTTTCTAAACAGGTGCTTAAAATAAATGCAGATTATATAATTTACAGCCATGATGATAAATATCTGTACGCCAGTGGTTCTACGATAATACAAATTGGAGAAGAAAAAATCACAGGCGCAAGGTTTTATTTTTCAATTCCTGAATGGAATGGGCTTGTTGCTGGAGACGTCGTTTTCAGGGGGAAAAAATATGACCTTGTTTTTTTATATATAAAAAAAGGAAAGCTGTTATGGCAGGGTATTGTTTTTGGGGGAGAAATTAAATTTGAAGGAGAAAAGCTTAGCCCTCCTCTTTTGAAGTTTCCGGATGAACTTAAGAAAGCTGCTCTTTATTTTGAAGCCAGGCAAATTTCTGTGGACGAGAACGGAAGAGTAAAAGGTTCCTATGTTCAACCCTATACCCTTGGCACACCTTCTATCCCTGTAAAGAATCTTATTCTTGACCTTGGAAAACCACCTGAGAAAACCAACATCAGACCCGGGACTCTCAGGTATTCAAGAGAGGAAGGAGCTTTTCTGGGAGTTATGTTAGATGTTAAAGGAAAATTTTATCAGGGGCTTTATGAATTCGAATACTTTGAAAGAGGAATTTTTAAAATTCCAGGGGAAAAACGAGGTATAATTTTTTCAGGGTATGGAGGATTCGGGAAGAAGGGCAATAAACATCTGCTGGATAATAGCATTTTTTACACCACATCCGGGAAATATCTGGATTTTTCCCTTTCAACTTCCAGGGAAGGTAAAGTTTTTGCATTCTTTACTCAGACGAGGATTTCTACAAGGGAGTATGAAAAGCCCTATTATTGGCTTTCATCTTCACTTAGATTCAAAAAATATGAGTATTTTCAACCGGAAATTCAGGTAGGATGGAACTACAGAGATTCCTATACCCTGGGGGTGCTTGCGGATATTACTCCATTTAAAAACGTGAAGATGAACCTGGCCTGGATGAAGAGCTACCTTGAAGAACCTTCTCTGACAACAAATACACAGACAACGCAGGTTAAAATATCTTACAATCCTTCTATTTTTAATTTCACCACCAGCGCGAATGTAACCGATGACCTTGTAGAGAAGACACGCAGGAAGGATTTAAGCATGAATCTCGATTTCACCACAGTTGAATTTCTCGAAAAATCATTTTCTATTTCGTTCAGTGCCTTTTTGATGTTTTCAAAGTTCCCCTATGGCCAGGATTACTCGGAGAAATTTTCACCCGGGGTAAGGATAAACCTTTCAGGTGTCGGGTTTGAAATACCCCTGGGTTTTATTTTTACGCCCGGAGTGGATATTAATCAAATATGGGAAGAAGGCAAGCCTGCCTGGACCGAGTTTAATTATTTTATGAGCGTACATAAAGAGTTATGGAAATTTAAAATCTCAGCAGATTTGAGCATGAATTCCAGATATAAGTCTGGGGGTTTCTGGGTTGAGGGATATAATAATTATTTCATTAACGGTAAATTTGAATTCCTGAGCGGGGCGAGCTCCATAAATTCTGTTTTTTATTTTAACCGTGAATTTGAACTTGAGCGCATTTCTCTAACAGGGGACCTCGGGTTGCCTCTGGATTTTAGATTCAGATTTTTTTCTATATACAATAGCTTCCAGGGCAAAGTCAGCACTCTGGAGGCTTATCTTGAAAAGAACCTGAGGAATGCGATAAAGGTTCAAATAGGCTATTCTCTTATTATGAAAAAATATTTTTTCAGGATTATTCCCTTATGAGAAAAGCATTCTGGATTATTCTTCTCATGGTTGGATTTTATGGCTGCGTCTCCATGAGAAAGCTTCCTTTTAATAGATATCCTTATATTTCTGAGATTCGCCTTGTTAAGTCCGTAAAACCTTCAGGCAATAAATTGAAAATTTTGCAATATAAAAAAGGGATAGAAAACAAACCGGTACTCTATATGGTTATAAAAAATGCAGAGGGCAAAAACTCGGTGAAAATAAAGCTATACAGGGATAGAAAGTTGATTAAGAGTTATCAAATTGATTTTGGTGAAAAGGGAAAATATTATAAGGAAGTTGTGCTATGGAATATGCTTGACACTTCCGGGTTTGGCCACTATATTGTTGCAGTTTTTCTGAATGGGACCTTTATCATATCCAGAGAATTTGAAGTAAAAAATTCTGAGGAGAAAATCCCGGATAAGGACGATAAACCGCCCGCATATGGGGGATACGCTAATGGTTAGCAAGACGTTAAACAAGCGTACTG
>JAGHBF010000076.1 GCA_021161165.1 Candidatus Aminicenantota bacterium | reverse complement strand
GGATTATCCTGGGCCTACCCATTGGGAAAACCTCCAACAGATTAAAGAGCTCGGATTTAAGCGCAATGAATATGTTTGGTTATGTAAGACTCCTGAGGAGGTTTTAAGGATTTGGGACGAGTGGAAGGATAAGAAGGATAGTCTTAGCTACGACGTAGATGGCCTTGTAGTTAAAGTAAACTCAATAGACCAGCAAAAAAGGCTTGGAGTAACTGCTAAATTTCCCAGATGGGCCATTGCCTTTAAATTTCCTGCAAAACAGGCAGTTACCAGGATAATAAATATTGAGCTAAATGTGGGGAGAACAGGAGCAGTTACTCCTGTTGCAATTTTGCAACCAGTCCAGCTTGCAGGAACTACAGTTTCCAGGGCAACTCTGCACAATGAAGAAGAAATAAAAAGGAAGGATATTAGAATAGGTGACTGGGTCGTTATAGAAAAGGGGGGAGATATTATTCCTAAAGTGGTTTCTGTTGTCAAATCGAAAAGAACAGGAGAAGAAAAGCCGTTCGTTATGCCCAGGTATTGTCCTGTATGTGGTGCGGAACTTTACAGGCCTCCCGGTGAAGTTATATGGAGATGTCCTAACGTTGCATGTCCGGCAAAAATCAAAGAATCTATTCTGCATTTTGTTTCAAGGAATGCTATGAACATTGAACATATAGGTGAAGCTCTTGTGGAACAATTACTTAAGAAAGGGCTTATTAAAGACCCGGCTGACATATATTTCTTGAAAAAGAAGGACTTGGAAAGGCTTGAAAGGATGGGGCCAAAAAGCGCCCAGAATGTTATTGATGAGATAGAACGCAGTAAAGAGAACGATCTCTGGAGACTGATTCATGCTTTAGGAATAAGATATGTGGGAGAAAAAACTGCAAAACTTCTTGAAGAACATTTTGAATCCCTTGAAGATCTTATGAAGGCTTCTTACAATCAGTTAGTTTCTATTCCGGAAATAGGGGACAAAGTTGCTTATAGTATAATTCACTTCTTTAAAGATGAACATAATAGAAAAATTATAGAAAAACTTAGAGCAGCAGGAGTTAATTTCAGAAGAAAGAAAGAGGTTAAAGAGGGAGAAAAACCTCTTGCAGGTAAGACCTTTGTGTTTACGGGTGAGCTTGATAGATTCACAAGGTCAGAAGCTTCTTCTATTGTGGAAAGCCTTGGGGGGAAAGTAAGCTCTTCGGTTTCCCGAAAAACAGATTTTGTAGTTGTAGGTAAAAACCCGGGGTCCAAGTACCAGAAAGCACAACAATTGGGAGTAAAAATCCTGAATGAAGAGGAATTTTTACAACTTCTTCGCAATAGCGGGTACAAAGTTTAAAATTTCTCTATTTTTCTGTAGCCGAGATTCTTAAGTAATCTATTCGAGGGTTTGCCCAGGAATAGATGTGAGAACTTGCGTGTATCAGAGCTTCCAAAACCCTTTATATAGGGTCTCAACTCTCCCTCAAGGATTTCCACGAGCTTAACTTCTTCCATTTCTCCTATCCATGCTTCCAGAGGCTCTGCAATTTTTAAAAGGTAATCTATGTGCCAGTGCAGGCGCTTTTTCCTTTTAAAATGTCGTTTTATCCTGGTTATGCCTCCAGCCCCGACATAAGAATAAAAGCCTGATAGGATTTTAAAATTCCCCAGAGCCCCAATTTCCACATTTTCAGGACTATTAACTTTTATTATAAGAACGTAGGAACTCAAAATTCTATTATTTTCCCGCTACCAGCCCTTGCTACTTCAAAGTAGTTGGAGAAAATTTCAAAGGCCCTCTCACCAGAACAATGAGAAGGAAAAGCCTTCACAACCCCGATTTTTTTGAGCTCCTCTGCGATACTTTTTATTTTTTCTACTGAGGCAGAAAAAAGGTGAAACCCACCCAGCAGCCAGATGGGTTTTTGAAATTTTTCCCTGGTAAGACGAGCAAAATTTTCTATCCCTGGATGGGAACACCCTGCTATCAGGAAAGATGCATTGTTTCCTTCAATTACCAGAAAACGTTCCGGAATTGGTTTGGGCAATTCAGGCCCAATCCATATGTTAGTTTCTATTCTTTTCCAGCCCTTGACTCTTAAAACCTTAGCGCCTTTTCTTTTGAGGGATTCCTCAAATTTTCGACTGAAACCTTCTCCCACAAAAACTTCTATTTTTTTATTTCTGTTTACCAAGGAGAAAAGACCTCCTGTGTGGTCCCAATGAAAATGCGAAATTATAACCTTGGTTATTTCCTTTGGGTTACATGCTCTTGTTAAATTTTTAATAAAAATGTCCGGGTCTGAACCTGTATCAAAAAGAATTTTTCCTTCCACAAGAGCGGAAAAACCCCACTCCCAGCCCCAGGATTTTTTATCTGGATAGTTGTCAAAAATTACTTGAATTTTCATGCTTGCCTTTAGACCGGAGTTATGGGTTTTCCTCCCTTCAGGACTGAGATTATATTGTCAGCTGCTAAATTCGCCATCGCAAGTCTTGTCTGAGTAGTCGCACTCCCTATATGAGGTAACAACACCACATTTTTTAAATTGATTAATTTTGGGTTTATCTCAGGTTCGTTTTTATAAACGTCGAACCCTGCTCCGAAAAGGCTACCGTTTTCAAGTCTTTCTATAAGTGCGTTTTCATCTACCACTGCTCCCCTGGCGGTATTTATGAAAATGGCACCCCTTTTTATCATGTAAACTCTTTCTCTGTTAATCAAGTTTTCCGTATCCGGCGTAAGTGGTGTGTGGATGGAAATAACATCGCTTGATTTCAAAAGTTCCTCAAGGGATAAAAATTTAACACCCAGCGATTTTTCCTCTGCCGGTGAGAGTTTTTTCCTTTTATAATAGACAATTTCCATTCCAAATCCAGAAGCTCTTCTTGCTACCGCTTTTCCAATTCTTCCCAACCCGATTATTCCCAGTCTTTTTCCATTTAGTTCCATTCCGAGAAATAGTTTTGCTTCCCATCCTTTGAATTTACCCGCCCGCGTAAATGAATCGGCTTCTACTATTCTTCTTGCAACAGCAAGAATCAATGCCCATGTAAGATCAGCTGTGGCTTCAGTAAGAAGGTCAGGAGTATTTGTAACATAGATTCCTTTGCTTTTTGCATACTCTACATCTATGTTGTCATAACCCACTGCGTAATTCGCAATAATTTTTAACTCAGGAGCGGCATCTATTACTTCTCTATCAATAGGGTCCTTGAGAAAGCACAAAAGGGCGTGTTTGTCTCTTACCTTTTTTATAAGGTCCTCCTTCCCTTCAATTCCCACCTCCAGTTCAAATAAATCCTGCAGTTTCTTGTGAACTTCAGGAAAAAGTTCATGGGTGAGTAAAACCTTATATTTCATAGCTATACCTCCCTGTGGAAATTATGGTTGCAATCAATCCTACCAGAATGCTTAAGCCTAAAATTACAAATAGATTTTCGTTTTCAAGTTGATTGGTCGGAAGAAACTTACCTTTGAGGTATTCTGCAATTAAAATAGAAAGTTTGAAAAAGAGTATTCCTATGGTCGCGCCAATCAGGCTGAAAAATATTGAAAAGATTATGAAAGGAGTGAAGATAAAATCATCTCTTGCTCCGAGTATGTAAAGCAAATAGATTTCCTCCTTTCTAGCTGCTATATGTATAAGAATGAGATTTCCTATTATTACTGCTGAAGCTATAAAGAAAATTATGGATAGAAAGCTTCCAAGATAATCTATACTGACTCTCAATTTTTTGAAAGAATTGAAAAGTTCGCGTTGATAAACAACCTCCTTAACTCCAGGAATTTCATTTAACTGTTTGAGAAGATTTTCTGAAGAATTTGTTGTTTTTTTCAGCCTGATATAAATGCTTATAGGAAAAGGATTATCATTACCGAGGGCCTCTGCAATTTCCGGAAAATAATGTGCAAATTCCTCCTTTGCTTTTTCCTTAGAAACAAGTTCGACATATTCTATTTCATGTAATGTTTTTAACCTTTTTAATATTTCCTCTGCCCTTTCTTCTGTAATTTCATCTTGAAGAAATACCCTCGCTGAAAGGCCTTTTTCTATTTTGTTCACAATATATCCTACGTTGTTTCTTATGAGAATAAACCAGCACAGGAAAAAAACAGAGAAGCCCATTATAAAAATAGGAAAAATAAATTCCGAGGGTTTCCCGAATTTTCCATTGACAAATAGTTTTAAACCAAAGATTGTTCTTCTCAAGTTTTTATCCTTTTTATTTTTCCGTAGGAAAGGAAAATTACTTTTTTGCCGAATTCATCAATAATTGACTGGTCGTGAGTGGCAATTATCACAGTTGTTCCTTTCATATTTATTCTCTGAAGAATTCGCATAATTTTCCTTGACAGAAGAGGGTCAAGATTTCCTGTGGGTTCGTCAGCTAAAAGGAGGTCAGGATTGCCAGCTATTGCTCTTGCTATTGCGACTCTCTGTTGTTCTCCTCCAGAAAGAGATGGAGGCAATTCTCGAGCTTTGTGAATGATTTCCAACTCCTTCAGAGCAGTAGTTACTCTGTTGTAGATTTCCTGTTTTCCGCTTCCTCTTAAAATCAGGGGAAGAGCCACGTTGTCAAAAACTGTTAAGTAAGGTATCAATCGAAAATCCTGAAAAATTATGCCAAGTTTTCTTCTGTAGCTATAAAGTTTTCCCCTTGGTATTGCAGATATGTCCTTGCCCTCAAAAAGAATTTTTCCTTTAGATGGGAGCTCTTCTCTGGTGATTAGCTTTATAATAGTAGTTTTTCCCGCTCCGGAAGGACCTGTTATAAAGAGAAATTCTCCTTTTTCCACCTTAAAATTAATGTTAGAAAGTGCAAAGTACGGAGATGAATAAGATTTATAGACTCCATAGAAACTAAGCATTATCCTTCAAGAATTTTTGAATTTCTCTTTTTATCCCTTCAGGATCCAGGCCATAGAACCTTAGAAGTTCTGTGGCATTACCGGATCTTCCAAAAATATCCTTTATTCCGTGGAATTTCATTTTTGTAGGATAGTGCTGAGAAAGAAATTCTGAAATGGCAGAACCGAGGCCTCCAATCACAGAGTGTTCCTCTGCCACGAATACTTTTCCTGTTTTTCGGGCCGAATTCAATATGGTTTCACCGTCCAGGGGTTTTATTGAAGGGGAATTTATTACCTCTATTGAAATACCTTCCTTTTCCAGTTCTTCCGCTGTAATGAGCAATCCGTGAACTGTAATTCCTACTCCTACAGCTGTTAAGTCTTTACCTTCTTTAAGGACCTGAGCTTTTCCTATTTCAAAATCGTGAGTTTCATCAAAAATCACAGGGAATTTTGCTCTGGAAAGCCTTACGTATGAAGGTCCATCTGATTCGAAGACTTTTCTTATAAGAATTTTTGTTTCGTAATAATCAGCAGGACAGAAAACTTTCATATTGGGTAAGACCCTCATTATAGCGAAATCCTCTAACATCTGATGGGTTGCTCCATCTTCACCCACAGTTATCCCGCCGTGGCTGGCTACGATTTTAACATTTACATTGGCATAGGCAATTGACTGGCGAATTTGCTCCCAGGCTCTGCCAGCTGCAAATACTGCAAATGTGGAAACAAAGGGCCTTTTACCTGCAATTGCAAGTCCTGCTGCCGTTGACATTAGATCCTGTTCTGAAACACCTATATTAAAGAATCTTTCCGGGAATTTTTCCCCAAATTTAGCTGTTCTGGTAGATGAGGAAAGGTCTGCATCCAGAACAACTATATCCTTGTATTTTTCCCCAAGTTCAACAAGAATTTCGCCATAGGCATCTCTCAGGTGTTTGTACTCAAATTCCTTCATTTTCTTATCTCCCTTTCCTGTTTATCTAATTCTTCAAGAGCTTTCTTCATTTCTTCTTCTGATGGAGGGACTCCGTGAAATTTTACTTTGCCTTCCATAAAGGAAATTCCTTTTCCTTTTAAGGTATGGGCAATAATTACAGCGGGTTTTCCCCTCACTCCATCAGCCCAATCAAGAGCCTCTATAATCTGTTTGAAGTCATGTCCATCTATTTCCTTAACCTCCCATCCAAAAGCTTTCCATTTTTCAGCAACAGGAGCAACTTCTTTAACTTTGCTTACAGGCCCATCTATCTGTAGTCCATTATAATCCACAATTGCTGTCAGGTTGTCCAATTTGTAATGAGCTGCGGTCATTGCAGCTTCCCAGATCTGTCCCTCCTGTAATTCCCCATCACCGATTAGCACATAAACTTTCCTTGGTGTTTTATCAATTTTGAAGGCCATTGCTACTCCATTTGCCACGGATAAACCTTGTCCCAGAGACCCAGTGGACATCTCAACTCCCGGAGTCATTAACCTATCAGGATGTCCTTGTAGATGAGACCTCAATCTTCTGAAGTTTTTAAGTTCTTCAACAGGAAAGAAACCAGCCTCTGCCAGTGCTGCATATAATACAGGTGTTGCATGTCCTTTGCTAAGTATAAAAATATCTCGTTCTTTCCACCTGGGATTTTTAGGGTCAATACGCATTTTTTTAAAGAACAGCACGGTTATGATGTCAGCAGCTGAAAGAGAGCCGCCCGGGTGACCGGATTTAGCCAATCCTGTCATTGTGACGATATGTCTTCTAATCCTGATGGATATTTCTCTAAGCTTTTTCAGTTCTTCTTCATTTATCATTTTCCAAGGCCTCCCCGAGTAATTTATTAACGAGTTTTGGATTCGCCTTTCCTTTTGTTTCTTTCATAACCTGTCCGACAAAAAACCCCATTAGCCCCTTCTTTCCTTTGCGATACTTTTCAACCTTATCCGGGTATTCTTTAACAACCTTTTCTATAATTTTTTTAAGGATTTCTTCGTCGCTTATTTGAACCAGGCCTCTTTTTTCGATAATAGTTGATGGTGAATCTCCTGTTCTTGCCATTTCCTCTAAGACTTCTTTGGCTTTCAATCTTGAAAGTTTTCCTTCATCCACAAATTTTAGAAGTTCTGCGAAGGACTTCGGATTTACCATCAAGCCTTCTTTCCATAGTTTCATAATTTCTGTTTTTGTCCAGTTGGCTAGGTCCTTTGCATTTTTGTAATATTGGAGGGTCTCTTCAAAAAAATCAGCAATTTCTTTTTCTCCGCATAGAATAAAAGAAGTTTCGGGGTCAAGACCAAACTTTTTTACAAACCTTTCCTCCCTTTGCCAGTGAAGTTCAGGGATGGATGCTCTGATCTCATCCAAAAATTCTTCTTCAAGGATAAGAGGTGGAAGATCTGGCTCCGGGAAATATCTGTAGTCATGAGCTTCTTCTTTGCTCCGCATAGGGAAAGTCTCACCTTTCTTACTATTAAATCCCCTCGTTTCCTGGATTATTTTTTCTCCCCTTTCTAAAAGCTTTTGCTGTCTTTGAATTTCGTAATTAAGGGCTTTAGCAAGAAACCTGAATGAATTGAGGTTTTTAACTTCTGTCTTCGTTCCCAGCGCAGAAGTTCCCGTTGATTTAAGGGAAAGATTTGCATCACAGCGCATATTGCCCTTTTCCATGTCAGCGTCGGATACTCCTGTATATATTGCAATTTTTCGCAGGGTTTGTAGAAATTCCACAGCTTCTTCAGGAGAACTTATATCAGGTTCGGTTACGATCTCAGCAAGTGGTACCCCACACCTATTGAAATCCAAAAATGTCCCTTCTTCTGTATGGAAAGATTTCCCTGAGTCTTCTTCTATATGAAGTCTTTTTATTCTTATTTTCTTTCCGCTTTTGAGGGTTATAAATCCTTGTTCAGCCAGTGGTTTTTTATACTGAGTAATCTGGTAGCCCTTGGGCAGGTCAGGGTAAAAATAATTTTTTCTAGCAAAGTAAGATTCTCTATTAATTTTACAGTTAAGGGCTATAGCCAGTTTTGTGGCAAGTTTTACAGCTTCCCAATTTAGGACTGGAAGGGTTCCTGGATGGCCCAGGCATACAGGGCATATATTTGTG
>JAGHBF010000159.1 GCA_021161165.1 Candidatus Aminicenantota bacterium | reverse complement strand
TTATAACCTTATGTTATTAACAATTTAAAACCTTTGCCGGAGGTTAACATGGAAAAAGTTCTCTCTGTCACTGGTATTTTTGTTTTTCTTTTAATAGCATTCGCACTATCTTCTAACAGAAAAGCCATCCCCTGGAAAACTGTTTTAATTAGCCTTCTCCTCCAGTTTTTAACGGCTTTATTTATGCTTAAAACTTCAGTGGGTATAAAACTCTTTGAAATTTTCAACAGGATATTCTTAGCTTTTCTGAGTTATTCTGACAAAGGAGCCGAATTTTTATTCGGAAAATTAGTGCATGACACAAATATTGGAGCCATTGTAGCTTTTAAAGTTTTGCCAGTAATAATCTTTGTTTCCTCCTTCATGGCTGTTCTTGCCTATCTCAGAATTATTGAATACACCATAAAAATTCTCGCTCACATTTTTTACAGAACCATGGGGATTTCCGGTGCCGAAGCCTTTGCTTCTTCACTGTTCATATTCATGGGAATAGAAACCATAACAGGGTTAAAGGAATACATTGAGGAAATGACAGATTCGGAAATTTTTCTTGTTATGACTGCTTTCCTTGCTACAATAGCAGGTTCTGTTATGGCTACATACGTTAGCTTTGGAGCTTCTGCAGGACACCTGATGGCAGCCTCTCTCATGTCAGCACCGGCGGCTGTTGCCCTTTCAAAAATTATGGTTCCGGAGACAGAAACACCGAAGACTGCATACGATATCAAATCCGTAAAATACAAAAGGCACAGGGGAAATCTTGTTTCTGCAGCAGCCAACGGTGCATCAGATGGTCTGGCTCTTTCCCTTCAAATAGCAGCAATGTTGATTGCATTTGTGGCAATGATTTATATGGTGGACTCGTGGCTCAAACCGACGGGGATAACTCTGGAGAAGCTTTTAGGATGGACCTTTTCTCCTTTTGCGGTTCTCATGGGAATACCCCCAAAGGAAGCTGTAGATGTTGGTGTGCTTCTTGGAACAAAAACTGTTTTTAATGAATTCCTGGCATATCTTCAGCTACATAGCCACATAGTTAATCACACTCTCAGTCAAAGGGCAATAGTTATATCTTCGTATGCCCTTTGCGGTTTTGCCAATTTCGGAAGTATCGCAATAATGATAGGAGGGATAGGAACCCTGGCGCCTTCTAAAAAGGAATTTGTAACCAGGTTAAGTATTAAAGCGCTTATAGCTGGAACACTTGCCAGTTTTATGACTGCTTCTTTTGCTTCTATTCTTCTTTGATTTTCTTCAGCTCAAAAGAAAGGATTTCCAGGGTTTCCCCTTCTTTTACCAGGATTTCCTTTTTTACAGGTTTATATCCTTTTCTTCGGAGTTCAAGCACATGTTTTCCTGGCAAAAGTTTGAGCCCTTCGTATCTGGTTATTCCTATGAATTTACCGTCAAGATATACCTCAGCATGAGGATTGGAGTCGATAACTTTTATAAAAGCGTACTTTGAAAAATGGTAATAAACCCTCTGTTTTTCCTTTCCACCCTTTACGAAAAGAGTTTTGTAACCAACCCTCCCGGAGGCGAGGAATTTAACAGTGTGTTTACCCTCTTTAAGAGAAATAAGTATTGCAGGTGGTGCTTCTCCAACATATTTACCGTCAATATACACTTTACTCGGAAGGTTTGCTGAGATTTCCACCCTAGCAATAGACGGGGTTTCTCGAGGAGTAGCAGCCTTCTTTTCTTCTATAATCTTCTCTTGGGGGGAACTCTTTGGGGCAGGTTCGGTAAATTTAACAATTTTTGCCTTTGCAGAATGAAACGTCGATACTACAAAATTCTTTATATTGTTTCTAAAGAAATATCCTCCTGCAACAACAGCCAGCACAGCAAGTAAAGTAACAATTTTACTCGGAGTCAAAACCTTATGTTTTGCTGTAAGAGCTCTCATTCCGCGTATTTGAAATTCGAGTTTATCTATATCCCTTTTCATCTCAAGAGCAGATTTATATCTATTTCTGGGTTTCTTATCGGTAGCCTTCAAAATTATTTGTTCCAGTAATAATGGTATATCAGAGTTATATTTTGAAGGCGCTGGAAGTGGTTCTCTCACATGCTTCCACATAATCTGAAGTGGTGTTTCTCCTGTGAACGGAACTTTGCCTGTAACCATCTCAAAAAGGCTTATTCCCATAGAGTAAATATCCGAAGCCGGAGTTAGCTTTTCTCCTTTTGCCTGTTCTGGGGAAACATAGAATGGAGTTCCGAGCATTTCTCCTGTTTTGGTAAGGCCTGCGCTTTCTCCAACCTTTTTTGCAAGACCAAAATCAGCAAGAATTGCCCTCCCTGTAGACTTTTCCACAATAACATTTGCCGGCTTTATATCACGATGTATAACACCTCTGCTATGCATATAATGAAGAGCTGATAGAATATCTTTTGTAATCTTAATAACATCTTCCAGGGGAAGGGGACCGAATTCTTTTATTATGCTTTTAAGGGTTTTTCCCTCTATGTATTTCATTATTATATAGGCTACATTGTTGTATATCCCAACATCGTAGACAGGAACTATGTTCGGATGTTCCAAAGCAGCGTAGAGTTTTGCCTCTCTTTTAAACCTTTCAAGCATCTCCGGATCACTCAGCACCTCAGGAGACAGAACCTTTAAGGCACATCTTCTATCAAGAATCTTATCTCTAACGAGAAAAACCTTTGAAAACCCGCCTTTTCCTATAAACTTGAGAATCTCATATTTCTCTCCGATTTTCCCCATCAAGGGGGTAAGGTCCTTGAAATCTGAATAGGTTTCCAGTTTTACTGTATCTGTATCTTCTTCAAAAACGTATCCACAAAAAGGACAGGTTGTGGAATCCTTTTCGACCTCATTTCCACACCTGGGACAAATTTTTACAGCCATATTTTAAGAATAACTTTATAGTATTACATTGTCAAACATCGGACTTTTCAACCTTTGTTTATCTTTTCTATTATCTCCTCTACTTCCCTGTAACCCTCCTTATAAAATTTTTCTTCCTCAGGATCAAGTTCCTTTAAGAGACGCAGAAATTCTCCGGCATGAACCCTTTCTTCATTAGCTATATCAATTAGAACCTCTCTGGCAAGCTCGTTATCGGTAGAGTCTGCCAGCTGCATATAAAGTTGCACTGCCTCATATTCTGCGGCAACAAGAAATCGTATAGCTCTTATAAGTTCTTCCTTCGTTAATTTCCTGTCGGATTTCAATCCCGAAAACGGATTGCTGAATTCTGGCATTTTATTCCTCCTTTTATCAAATAAAACAGGAAAATAAGGATAACAATTCTTAAAAAATTGTGCAATTTGACATTCATTCCTGTTGAATATAGAATTATATCTAAAAAATTAAATACTTCATATCAGGAGGTCTCATGATAGAAATAAGGTTTCACGGAAGAGGGGGTCAGGGGACTGTTGTGGCCTCCAAAATCCTTGCCGATGCGGTGACCAGGGAAGGCAAATACGTACAAGCCTTTCCTGAATTCGGAGTGGAGAGAAGAGGGGCTCCAGTTGCTGCTTTTGCCAGAATTTCTGATACAAAAATATGGCCAAGGCACAAAATTTACGAACCCGACCACATAGTTATACTTGACCCAACACTAATTGGAGCTGTACCTCTCCTGGACGGATTAAAACCCGGCGGATGGATTCTGGTTAACACATCAAAAAAACCCTCAGAGTTGAATTTTCCCAAAGAGTACCGGGTAGCCACAGTAAATGCAACAAAAATCGCTCTAAAGTACAGGCTTGGAAGTGCAGCAGCACCTATAGTAAATACAGCAATAGCTGGTGCATTTGCCAAAATCATTCCCGTGGTTAAGCTTGAAACTCTACTGGATGCAATTGAAGAGGGTGTTCCTGTAAAACCCAAGGAAAACAGAGCAGCTGCTGAAGAAGCTTACTCCAGTGTAATAACGGAGGGTTGAAATGGCAAAAGAAAAGAAATTTGTATTTAAAAAAGTGGATGATCTTCCTCCAATGGCCATGTCTCTCGGAACAATGAGAGTAAATAAAACCGCCAGCTGGAGGAACTTAAGGCCTATTATTGATTACGAAAAATGCATTGACTGCATGATCTGCTGGAAATTCTGTCCAGAACCAGCTATTTATTTGAGGGAACCGGACGAAAGAGTGGCCATTGATTACGACTACTGCAAGGGATGTTTGATATGTGTGGAGGAATGTCCGGTTAATGCAATATCCACAGAGGAGGAAGGAAAATGAAGAGAATGGCAATAGTAGGAAACCATGCATTGTCCTTTGGGGCAATGCTTTCAAGGGTGCAGGTTATAGCCGCTTATCCCATAACTCCCCAGACACAGGTTGTGGAACTTCTTTCAGAAATGTGTGCCGATGGGACTCTAAAGGCAGAATTTATCAAAGTGGAATCAGAGCATTCTGCAATGGCTGCTACAATGGGAGCCTCCGCTTCAGGAGTAAGGGCTTTTACTGCAACTTCTTCGCAGGGACTTGCCCTGATGCATGAAGTTCTCCACTGGGTTACAGGAGCAAGACTTCCTGTTGTTATGGGTAATATAAACAGAGCTTTTGGTCCTCCCTGGTCAATATGGAGTGAGCAGACCGATTCTCTTTCCCAGAGGGACACCGGATGGATGCAAATTTACGCTCAGGACAATCAGGAGGTACTCGATTCAGTAATACTCGCTTATAAAGTCTCAGAACAGGTTCTTCTTCCCACAATGGTTGTTCTCGATGCGTTTTTCCTATCGCACACTTCAGAACCTGTGGAAATTCCAGATCAGGAAATGGTTGATGAATTCCTTCCACCCTATAAGAACGAATATATACTTAACCCTGACGAACCCCATGCTTTTGGAGGATTGACTAATCCTGATTGGTATATGGAATTAAGATATAAAATTCACAAAGCCCATGAAGAAGCACTCGACCTGATAGAGAAAGAAGGAAAAGAATTTGAAAAACATTTCGGACGTTATTACGGACTGGTAGACCCTTATAAGGTCGACGACGCGGAGACCATCCTCGTAGCAGTATCAACAGCTGCGTCCACAGCAAGATATGCTGTCGATATTTTGAGGGAACAGGGTAAAAAGGTGGGACTACTGAGAATTAGAGTTTTCAGACCATTCCCGTATCAGAAGATAAAAGATATACTTTCAAATGCAAAAAGGGTTATAGTCCTTGACAGGAATCTATCCCCTGGTTCAGGAGGGATTATCGCTTCAGAGGTAAGGGGAGCCCTGACAAATGTAAAGAATCATCCTCCTGTGTTTAGCTATATAATGGGACTGGGAGGGAGAGATATAACAACAAAACAAATCATAGAACTTTTCCACGAGGTAGAAGGAAAAGATGAAGGACAGGATATAATCTGGAAGGGGGTGAAATTATGAGAAAGCTCACATTACCAAGAGAAGAATATATGAGCCCCGGGCATCTTGCATGTCAGGGATGTGGTGGGGCTCTTGCTATGAGACTTGCTTTAAAAGCTCTGGGGAAAAAGACAATATTGACAATTCCAGCCTGCTGCTGGTCAGTCATAGACGGACCTTTCCCCTATTCTGCGGCGGGAGTTCCCCTATTTCATGCCCCATTTGAAACAGCAGCATCAACTTCAGCAGGTGTAGCCGCAGCGATGAAAGTGCTCGGGAAAGAAGACGTTAACGTTGTAGCATGGGCTGGAGACGGAGGAACATTCGATATAGGGTTACAGGCCATTTCAGGAGCAGCCGAAAGAGGAGACAATATTTTATATATTGTTTACGACAACGAAGCATACATGAATACAGGGATTCAAAGAAGCTCTGCTACTCCATACAAGGCATGGACCACAACAACTCCTTACAAATTCCCCAAAGCCACTCCAAAAAAGGACATAATAGGCATTCTGGCAGCCCACAGGGTCCCATATCTTGCAACTGCAACAGTAGCATATCCAGAAGATTTAATAAAAAAGGTTAACAAAGCTAAGGCTACAAAGGGGTTCAGATTCATCCACATTCTCTCCCCATGTCCTCCGGGCTGGAAAACGCCTCCGGAAATTTCTATAAAATTGTCAAAACTCGCTGTACAAACAGGTATTTTCCCCCTCTATGAAATAGAAAACGGGGAAAGATATAAGGTGAACATAAAACCTAAAACTCTTAAGCCTGTTATAGAATATCTAAAGCTTCAAGGAAGATTCAGACATCTTACCCAGAAAGACGTGGACGAAATCCAGGCTATGGTGGACAGAAACTGGAAAATTCTTCTGGCCAAGGAGGAATTTTCCAAACAACTGGAAAATCTTTAAATTCAAAAATAAGGGGGAGGGGTAATCCCCTCCTCCATTTTAAATTCCAAACAATTTTCCTATTGTTGAAAATAAATTGAAAATTCCCAATTCTTTTGCCAGCCTTGGTATATGAGGGAGCAATTTCAATCCTGCTTTTAACTTACCCCTTCCATATATAAATTTTAAAGTAGCGTTTAAAATTTCAACCTTTTTCTTTGAATAATTAAACCACCAGAATAAAGTTTTTCTCTTACTAAAATCTCCCATTACATATTTTATCTGAAGAAATTCCCTTAAGCCGGCTTCCCCATGTACTCTTCCAATTCCACTCCATTTAAAACCTCCCCATGGTGCTGATGGTTCAACAAAGGAACTAATATGGTCATTTATAGTAACTGTGCCTACCTCAAGTTTCTGAGCAATTTCCCATGCTCTTTTTTTATTCTCTGTCCATATGGAAGAGGTAAGAGCATAATTAGAGGAGTTCGCAAGTTCAATTGCCTCCTTTTCATTTTCAAAGTCCTTTATAGCAACTACAGGTCCAAACGTTTCCTCTTCCCATATTTTTGTATTTACAGGAACATCAAGAAATATGTGAGGAGCAAGAAAATATCCCTTTTCAGGAATAGGTGTTTGTGAAACTATTTTCATTGCTCCCTTCTCCTCTGCTTCCTTCATATGTTTCATCACTTTCTCTTTTTGCTGTTTTGAAACCAATGGGCCAAGGTCAGTGTCAGCTTCAAGTGGATTTCCAACTTTTAACATGGACATTTTTTCCTTCATTAACGATACAAGTTTTTCTTTTAAGTTTTTGTGCACAAGAATTCTTTCAATAGAGGCACATGTCTGGCCCGCATTCATAAAAGCACCCCATACTGCACCTGCAGCTGCTCTCTGAATATTTGCATCTTCCAGCACAAGCATTACATCATTCCCCCCGAGTTCAAGAATTGGCTTCTTCAGGCTCTCTCCAGCAATTTGAGCAATTCTTCTTCCCACACTTACACTCCCTGTAAAAATTACTGTGGAAACTCTCCGGTCTCTCAAAATTCTTTCTACATCATCATGTTCAGTTATCAGGATTTGTAGAACGTGTTCAGGAAATCCTGCCTCCTGAAAAAGCTCTCCTATTTTAAGTCCAATTAAGGGGGTTAATTTTGAAGGCCTGAAAATAACGGGCATCCCTGTATAAACTGCCATTATTATATTAATAAAAGGTATCACAAAGGGATAGTTGGAAGGTGAAATGAGAAATAAAATTCCGTAGGGTTCCAAAAACAACCTTGCCTCTCTATTTTTAAACAAAGGTTCATGAGGAACCATTTCTCTGGCTTCAAGAATTTGCTCACCCTTTTCAAGCAAAAAATCTATCGCTGACAGGGAAGGGTAAATCTCAGCAGTTATAGCTTCAGCAATGGGTTTACCCTGTTCAATAGCTATAAGCTCAGAGATTTCCTCCACATGTTCAATTAAAATTTCTTTTAGCTTTATGAATTTACTTTTTTCAACCTTTTTCTTCCTTGACTCCCAGGCGTAATTCAGCGCCTCTTCTATAAACTTTCCTTCTGCAACGGAAACCTCGGAAATGGGCTCTTCTGTGGAGGGGGAAATGCTAACAATTTTAGAGCCAGTGTCTACAAATTTTCCCCCAACAAAAATGCCTGTTTTCATATTATCCTCCTTCAGAGAATTCTTATAGTTCGCGCATTTTATGAAATTATATAAATATTATCTTCTCATTCGCAAAAACATCACCTATAGGGTAATTTATTCTTTTACAAGCTGATATAATGAAAAAGGAGGCGCAAAATGGGAAAAATTATTGCTGAAGTTACAGTGGTACCACTGGGAACATGTTCTCCCAGCTTGAGTAAATATGTTGCAGAAGTTGAAAAAGTTCTCAGAAAGTTCAACCTGAAAACTCATTTAACACCTATGTCAACTATAATAGAAGGCGAATGGGATGAAGTCTTTAGAGCAATAAAGGCAATGCATGAAAAGCCATTTCAGATGGGAGCACTAAGGGTTTCAACCAGAATAACTGTAGATGAAAGGAGAGACAAAGAACTAAAAATGGAAAACAAAATAAAGGCAGTGGAGGAAAAATTATGAACAGTTTAAGGGTCGCAAAATTAATTTCTCTGGCCTTAATGGCTTCAGAACTAATTTACGGAGCAATCGTTTTTATCATTCACAGAGGTGAACAGGCAGGAAGAATTATTCACAAATTTGACCCTGCTATATTCAGAGGATTCTATTTTGCAGCAGCAGGGATTGTCCTTTTTATTCTTGTTTTGAAAAGAACTCTTTTCTCTTCTAACTCACTGATTAAACTGGACAGAGAACAGATCGTTCAAAAATTTTCCACTTATTTCATTATTTTAAATGCCATGGCAGAGACTATAGGAATTATCGGGCTCATTATGTATTTTGTTCTCGGAACTTTTAAACATTCCCTTATTCTTATAGCAGTTTCACTTGTTGCGACAATACTGGTATATCCATTTGATTATGCAATAAAAGGATACATGGCTGAAATAGAAAGGAAAAAACAATACTCCTTAGAATAATCAAATCCTGGATTTTATGTATGGAATAAGGCCACCTGCCTGAAGAATTTCCCTAACTTTTTCAGGGAATGGGGGAAATTTAAATTCTCCTGCAGGAACTTTTATAATTCCTTTTTCCAGATCCAACTCTATTTCATCTCCATTATTTACCTTATCCACCAGCTCGGGGAGCTCTATTGCTGGGAGTCCAGAATTTATGGCATTCCTGAAATAAATTCTTGCAAAGGATTTTGCAATAATGGCCGAAATCCCGGCATATTTTAAAGCAAGAACAGCCTGTTCCCTGGAAGAACCCATCCCGAAGTTCTTTCCTGCAACTATAACATCGCCTTTATTAACTTTTTTTGAAAAATCAGGGTCAAGATCTTCCATGGCATGCTGAGCCATTTCTTCCTCTGATAAATTCTTATAGGTATATCTTCCCGGGAAAATAACATCAGTATTAATATCATCTCCGTATTTATGAACTTTCCCTTTTATCATATTTGCCTCCGACACAATTATAACAAAAAGTCTGCAAGTGTTATAATTCCTTTATGAGCAAAGTGGTTGTTCTAAAAACCTCCCCGGAAACTGTGCTTGAAGATATCGACAGGGCATTTGACCTGGCAGAAATTGAAAAAGAATTTTCAAAAGATTCTCCCACTATAATAAAGCCTAACATATCATGGCATTTTCTTTATCCGGCTTCCAATACTACACCATGGCAATTTGAAGCCACTGTAGCCTCCCTTCAAAAGCGAGGATACAAAGAGCTCCCTGTGGTAGAAAATAATACTGTTGTAACGAACCCCTTTAAAGGAGAAAAACTCCTTAAATTTGACAGAATTATCCAGAAATACAATCTTCCGGTTTATTATAACTTCAAGGACCTTAAATGGGTAAAATACGAACCAAAATCAGAAATGCTTGTTCTCCATAAAATTTACAGGAAGGGCATATACATACCCGAATTCTTTTTTAAAAAGAACATAATTCATCTTCCCACTGTAAAAACCCATATATACTCAACAACCACTGGCGCAATGAAAAACGCCTTTGGTGGTCTCCTTAATACTAAAAGACATTATACACACACATGGATACATGAAACTCTTGTGGACCTTCTGGCAATTCAAAAAGAGATCCACACTGGTATTTTTACCCTAATGGACGGAACTCACATTGGCTGTGGGCCCGGACCACGGACACTGGAACCACATGAAGCTGATCTAATACTTGCTTCTTCAGATTCGGTAGCTATTGATGCTGTGGCTTCAAAAATACTTGGATTTGACCCCCTTTCAATTAAATATATAAGGCTTGCCCATGAAAGAGGTCTCGGAACAGGGGACCTCAAGGAAATTGAAATAATCGGGGAAGATATTGATAAAATAAACTATAATTGCAGGGTGGGAGACAATCTGGCAAGTCTGGTTGGAGACATCCTGTGGTTTGGACCGCTAAAAGGTCTTCAGTGGCTATTCTTCCATACTCCTTTGGTTTATATATTTGTGTTTGGTTCCTCTTTTTACCATGACTTTCTATGGTATCCAATTAAGGGGAAGAAAATTGTTAAGGACTATCTTGAAAACAGCAAATGGGGTAAACTTTTTAATAAATATTAACAAAATTTAGGAGGTATGTTATGGGACCTGGTTTAACCATAGGAATAATTGTTCTTCTTTATCTCCTCAGCTGTATCAAAATTCTAAGGGAATACGAAAGAGGTGTCATTTTCAGGCTTGGAAGGGCTTTATCAAAACCTAAAGGGCCCGGACTGATATTTGTGTTCTATCCAATAGACAAAATGGTGAGAGTAAGCCTCAGGACTATCGTTCACGATATCCCTCCCCAGGATGTTATAACAAAGGATAATGTTTCCGTGAAGGTAAACGCAGTTGTTTATTTTAGAGTATTTGATCCGTTAAAAGCTGTGCTTCAGGTTGAGAATTTTTATTATGCAACATCCCAGCTTGCTCAGACCACCCTGAGAAGCGTTCTCGGAGAAGTAGAGCTGGATGAACTGCTAAGCGAAAGGGAAAAACTCAATACTAACCTTCAGGAAATACTGGATAAACACACAGACCCATGGGGCATAAAAGTCCAGATGGTGGAAATAAAACACGTCGACCTTCCACAGGAAATGCAAAGGGCAATGGCAAGACAGGCAGAGGCAGAAAGGGAAAGAAGAGCAAAAGTCATATCAGCAGAAGGAGAATTTCAGGCTGCAAGAAAATTAGCAGAAGCATCCAAGATTCTTGCTGAGAATCCAATTGCAATCCAGTTGAGGTTCCTCGGGACCCTTTCTGAAATAGCAGCAGAACAGAGTTCAACTATTGTATTTCCCATTCCCATTGAGCTTCTTAGTTTCCTGAAAAATAAGTCAGAAAAACACTCAGATAATGCCTAAAAAAACCTATCGTCTGAGGGTTTCCGTATCAACAATGGGAACCCTCATTTTTTCGTTTCTGATTCTTCTGGCATTTTCTTTCATTGCAGGATTTTACCTTGGCTCAAGCCAGCATTCCGGGAAACCTGAGCAGAAAGCTCTTCAAAAACAGTCCTCGCATTTAAAGACCCCCTCTGAAAATTCATCTAACATACAAAAAATAGTTCCTGAAAAAGCGAAAAACATCCCGTCAAAGACAACAAACACAATTAAACCCTCACCAACCATAAAGGAACCCCCTGCGAAAATTCAGAAAACTATTACGAAATCAAAAGTCCCTTATATTAAAACACCATATTATGAGCTCCAGGTTGCTGCCTTTAAAAACAAAAACAATGCTGAAAAATTATCTGCCTCTTTAAAAAAGTATGGTTACACAACTCTTATAAAATTTGAATCAGGCCTTTTTAAGGTTCGTGTGGGTAAATATTCAACTTACGAAAAGGCTAAAACAGAAAGGAAAAAGTTAATTCCTTTACTTAGGAGACTCAGAGTAAGGGTAAAGGACGAGAGAAATATTATCATTAAGAAAATCATCTAAAAAACAAGGGAGGGTAAAATGAAATGGTTGATAAATGGGGTTCTAATTTTGCTTCTGGGTTATTTGCTTGTGGTAAATATCGTTCTTTTCCCTCCCCATCCCATAAAAACCAGAGGAACACTAAAAATTCCAGGCCTGCGAAATGAAGTAACAATAGAAAGAGATTCTAATGGCCTTGCAACTATTAAAGCTTCAAATGCTCATGACCTATTTTTCGCCCAGGGATTTGTGCACTGTCAGGAAAGATTCTTTCAGATGGACATTCTCAGGAGACTTGCTCAGGGAAAGCTTGCGGAAATCTTTGGAAAAACTGCTTTAAAACTGGACGAAGGTTCAAGAAGGTTTGGACTGAATAGATTCAAATGGACCCCAAACGGAGAGGAAAAAGCAATTCTGGAGGCTTACAGAGATGGTGTAAATGCCTGCCTGAATCTCACAGGAAGTTCGTTTGAATACAAAATTCTTATGTTGAAAAGAGAACCCTGGACCCTTAAGGATACAATATCAGTAGCAAGATTCCTCCAATGGGGCTTAAGCTCAAATTTCACCGAAGAGCTGGTAAGATATGAAATACTTTCCCGGAAAAAAGAACTTGCGAAATATTGGAATGTTCTTGACCCCATTTCATCACCGCAAAGTCCGTATATTATCCCTGAAGGAACTCCCATATTAAAAGCAGGTGAAGGAATACTGGATTTTCTCTCCATATTTCAGAAAGGTATGAGTAATAACTGGGTAATTTCGGGTAAAAGAACTTCTACAGGAAGACCAATTCTCGCCAATGATCCTCACCTCACGATTTCCATTCCTGGTATTTGGTACTTAATTCATCTGAAAGGTGGAGAATACGATGTGCGTGGAGTCAGCTTGCCGGGATCTCCGGGAGTTGTGATAGGCAGGAATGAAAGAATTGCATGGGGAATGACAAATTCATTTGCTGACGTTCAGGACCTTTATATTGTTAGAATTAACGGAGACAAATATATTGTTAATGGAAAGGAAAAACCACTGAGAAAGAGAATTGAAAGGATAAAAATAAAGGGCGGCGGGGAAAAAACTATAACCTTTCTTGAAACTGAATATGGGCCGGTAATTTTTTCAAAGGGGGATATGGGTATCGCTCTGAGATGGACAGGTTATGATATAGGTCATCTTGTATACAGTCTCATTCTACTGAACAGGGCAAAGAACTGGGATGAATTCAGGAAGGCTCTTGAATTTTGGACTGTTCCATCACAAAACATAGTGTATGCTGATGTGGATGGAAATATAGGCTATCAATTAAGCGGACTTATTCCTAAAAAAAGCTGGAGCGGATTATTTCCTGTAAAATCTGGCAAATGGGAAGGATTTTACACCCCGGAAGAATTGCCTCACTGGCTTAATCCTGAAAGAGGATTTATAGTAACTGCAAACAACAGGATAAAACCCGACTTTAAAGGAGTATACGATGTGTGTCCTGGATACAGGGCCTGGAGAATAGAGCAACTTATTCAATCCAGGGAAAAGATTACTATAGAGGAGGTAATGAAAATCCAGCAGGATATGAAATCCCTGTATGCTGAAAGATTCATAAAAGCTGTACTTCCAGTGCTGAAAAAATTTTTCCCTCAGGACAGATGGGTAAATTCCTTTAAAAAATGGGATTTTAAAATCACCCATGATTCCCCTGAAGCTGCCCTGTATGAATTACTGGTCATAGAGACTCAGAAAAAATTGTTTTTCCCTGATAATAAGGAGATACAGAGACTTTACCTCGGGAAACTGCCAGACGAACGAGGCTTCTCTTTATTTACTCTTAAATCACGAGAAGCTCTGGTTAATATAATAGAAAATAACAGAAATGACATAGTAAAAGCTGTGTCCGGGGGTAAATATAGTAACGTCGAAGATGTAATAAAGGACGGATTTATATCAGCAAAATCAATAGCAGCGGAGAAGCCATGGGGAGAGTTTCATTACCTCGAACTTATTCACCCACTTGCTCAGAATGCATTCTTGAGGAGACTCTTCGGAAATAAACTTCTGCCTGGAAAATTTCCAATGGGAGGGGATAAAGAGACTGTGGTCCAAGCAAATTTTGATATTTTCAAATTAGGGAGGGTAACTGTGGCACCTTCCATGAGGGAAATAATAGATTTTAAAGACGAATACTGGATTTCTGTTCCTGGACAGAGCGGAATTCCCTCAGCTCATTATAGAGACCTTATAAGAAAATGGTTAAAAGGAGAATATATAAAATTTTCAACTGGCACAAAAGAAATTTTAAAGCTACATCCGTAAGCTTGACTTATGGTTTATAATTATCATTCTGATGGACCTTGAAGAAATTAAAAATAAGGTAAAAGAATCAGCCGATATAGTGGAAATAGCTTCAAGGTATACAAGCTTAAAAAAAACAGGAAGATATTACAGAGGCCTCTGTCCATTCCACGAAGAAAAGACCCCCTCATTTTATGTTGACCCCGATAAAAAACTTTACCATTGCTTTGGATGCGGAGCAGGAGGCGACGTAATTAAGCTGATAATGGAAATGGAAGGCGTAAGTTTTATGGAAGCTCTCAGGTCTCTGGCAAATCAATACGGAATCCCATTCACAATTTCAAAAAAAAGAACACGGCAGGAAGATATTCTTTATGAGATTCTACAGTCAGCCATGGAATTATATATTCATGAATTATGGAAAAGGGGCAGGGGCTATAATTACATGAAGTCAAGAAAAATTCCCGATGAGGTGGCAAGAGAACTTAATCTTGGATACGCGCCGAACTCATGGAATTTTATTCTAAAAGCACTATCCGGCAAATATAATCCACAGCAACTTGAGGCTGCAGGTCTTATTATAAAAAGAGACGATGGAGGTTATTACGACAGATTCAGGGACCGCCTCATGTTTCCTATTTTTGCAGAATATGGAAGGGTGGTTGGCTTTGGGGGAAGGTGTGTAAGCCAAGAAACAGAGGCAAAGTATATAAACTCACCGGAAACAGCAGTGTATAAAAAAGGGAAAACCCTATATGGTTTAAACTGGACAAAAGGAGAAATACGAAAAAAAGGAAGTGCAATAATCGTAGAGGGTTATATGGACTTTCTCTCCCTATATTCAGCTGGCATAAAAAACGTTGTAGCCAGCCTTGGAACAAGTCTTACAGAAGATCAGGCATCCCTTATATCCAGGTTTGCTGAAGAGATTTATTTAAACTATGACAATGATGAGGCTGGAAGGAGATCAACTGCCAGAGCTATTCCCATCTTATTTTCAAAGGGCCTTTCTGTGAGGGTAATAGACTTAGAAAATGCAAAAGACCCCGATGAATTTGTGGAAAAATTTGGTCAAGCGTCCTATATATATAAATTGGAGGAAGCAGAAAAAGGGGTGATTTTTTTGTTCAATTATTATGGAAGGGAGAATAGAGAGATTGGGGTAAAAAAGGCAATAGAGGCTATTTCTTACATTGATGACCCAATCAGAAAGAGATATGAAATAGGCGAGTTGGCTTACGTTTCAAAAATGGAAGAGGACATTCTTATGGCCATGGTGGAGGGGAAAGAAAAAGCATTCGCTCAAACAAGACCATCGCTAAGTCCGTTGGAGGAGGAAGCCATAAAAACAATTTCATGCTGTAGTGAAAAATTTCTCAGCTCTCTGGAAGGAGAAAGTTCTGAGATCATTCGCAATTCCAGATTCGGGTATCTCGTGGCTCTTGCAGAAGCAGTGGCTAGCAATATTGACAACCCTACGGAACTTGTGGACAAAAATATCAGAGCAGAAGTCTCAAAAATCTTTTTTAAAAATGAAAAGCCTACAACTTCGCCTGAGAAAATCGTAAAAAATATTGTGGATTCAATTTTGAAAGAAAAGATAAAAAAAATTCAAATGGAAATAAAATCTGCCGAAAGAGAAGGCAATATAGAAAAAATAATTGAACTTATGAGAAAAAAACAAAATCTAATAAAAAAGGTAAGGGGAAAAAATGGCTAAAAGAAGACAAACATACGGAGAAGATATCGAAAAACTTATAGAACTGGGCAAAGAGAAAGGTTCTATAACCTACGATGAGCTTAACGAATATCTTCCCGAAGACATGGTACAGCCCGAAGACATTGAAGGGCTTTACACCCTGTTTGATTCATATGGAATAAAGGTGGTAGATGGAGAGGAGGAAGAAGAAAAATACGATACTTCATTGTCAGAGGAAACAGAGGTAATCTCTGATCCCATAAAACTTTACCTCAAAGATATGGGGCATCTTAAACTCCTGACTAAAGAGGAAGAGGTTCTATATGCAAGCAGAATGGAGAGGGGCCGGGATATAATGCTTAAGGCACTTATCAGGATACCGTACATAATAAACAAAATTATTCAGTATGGAGAAGACTTCAAAAGCGGGGAAAAAAGCCTCAGAGAACTTATTTCACTTCACGAAGAGGAAAAAGAAATAAGGGACAAACTTTTTATCGAAAGAATAGAGAAAATTCAAAGGGACAGAAATAAAATTCTGGAAGCTATAGAGAAAAAGAAAAGCAAAAAATACATCGCAAATCTGATGCTGAAGATGTTGCAGGATATAAGAGAAGTAGGATTCCACAAGAGGATTGTAAAAGAATTTAAAAAGGAAATGGAAGCAAAGGAAAGGGAATGGGATAAATATATAAAGGAAGGAGATGAAGAAGCTTCTAAGAAAATGGAGCAGGAAATAGGACTCAACTATGAAAGGTTTAAACAGCTCATGAACCGGATCAGGTACGGAAGCCGGATTTACGAAGCAGCAAGGAAAGTTCTTATTGAATCTAATCTTAGACTGGTTGTATCCATTGCAAAAAAATATACTAATAGGGGTCTTCCTTTTATGGATTTAATCCAGGAAGGAAATATCGGCCTCATGAAGGCAGTGGAAAAATTTGAGTATAAGAAAGGCTACAAGTTCTCCACTTATGCCACATGGTGGATAAGGCAGGCCATAACAAGGGCAATCGCTGACCAAGCAAGAACCATAAGAATTCCTGTACATATGGTGGAAACGATTAACAGGTTGTCAAAAATTTCCAGGGAGCTCTTTCAGGAATTGGGAAGGGAACCTACCTGTGAAGAACTGGCAGAAAAGATGAAGATGCCTGTGGAAAAGGTCAGAAAAATTATGAGAATAGCTCAGGAACCAATTTCACTTGAAACACCAATAGGTGATGAAGAGGATACCCAGCTCAGTGATTTTATAATGGACAGAGAATCTCCATCACCTCCAGATACTGTCATGTTCTCAACATTAAAAGAACAACTAAAACAAGTTCTTGACACTCTAACGCCAAGGGAAGCTCTTGTTTTAAAGCTCAGGTTTGGTCTTGAAGATGGGAACGAGCATACACTGGAAGAGGTTGGCCAGATTTTTAATGTTACAAGGGAAAGAATAAGACAGATCGAAGCAAAGGCTCTGAGAAAACTCCGCAGTCCATCCAGAGCGAAAAAGCTCAAGGCGATCCTCAAGGGTTACAAAATTTAATCTTGACAACAACCTTAGTTTTTGTATAATTTAAAGTGGGCCAATAGCTCAGCGGAAGAGCTGCCGGCTCATAACCGGTCGGTCCCGGGTTCGAATCCTGGTTGGCCCACTTTTTTAAATTGGAGGAATTAAAGCCACTCATAAGAATTCAGGAAATAGACATTGAGCTAAAGAAAATAGAATTAAGGTTAAGGGAAGAAATTCCAAAGCTCCTTCAGGAAATACAGGAAGGCAAAGAAAAAGCTGAATTGATCGTCAAACAGGCTGAAGAAAGAATAGAAAACAACCTCAAAAAAAGAAGGGAACTTGATCTTGAAATAAAATCCATTGAAGAAAATATAAAAAAACACAGAGCTCAGATTAATACAGTAAAAACAAACGAAGCTTATAAAGCTCTTATTGAAGAAATAGAAGCAGAACAGAGGAAAAAATCTTCCATGGAGGATAGGGTTCTGGAGCTCATGATAGAAGAAGAAGAACTGCATAAGGAAAAGGAAAAAAGCAAACAGGAATCGGAAAGGATAAAAACTGAATTCTCACAAAGAGAAAAAAAACTTTTAGAAGAAAAAAACTCCCTTTTAAAGAAAAAAGAAATACTTACAGCTGAAAGAGAGGGTCTTATCTCAAAAATAAAACCTTCACTTTATGAACTTTATATTCAAATTGCAAGCAAAAGAGGAGGAATAGCTCTTTCTCCAGTATCAGATGGTTTCTGTTCCGTATGTCAGATAAGAATAAGACCTCAGGTATTGGAAGAACTAAAAAAAGGAGAAGAAATTATTAGATGCGAGAACTGCTCCAGAATTCTCTATATCCCCGAAATAAAGGAATCTGAATCCTGATGTTCCAGATATTGACAATAAATATAATGGTGTTATAATAATTTCCTATGAAAAAGATAGGTTTTATTTCAGTTTCTTTAGTTTTAGCTTTGACTTCATGTACTGTTCAGGTAACCCCTCGTGAAAATTTAGTTAAAAAAGCTCTTAAATATGTTGGAATTCCTTACAAATACGGCGGTGAATCTCCTGCTGAAGGATTTGACTGTTCAGGATTCGTATATTATGTCTATAAATCAATTGGATATAATATCCCGAGAAGCACAGAAAAACAGCTAAAAGCGGGAAGAAAAGTTATGCGCGGTTTTAAAAAAGGAGATCTGCTTTTTTTTAAATTTAATGGGAAACTTCATGTCGGAATATTCATTGGCAATCATCACATGTTACATTCTTCTCCCAAAAAAGGAGTGGTAGTGGAAAATTTAAACAAATACTGGAAAAAACACTTTTACAGGGGGGTTAGAATCCTATGAGAAGATTACCAAGAATCGGGGTAATTGGAGGGTCAAATCCCACAATGGAGGCTTTAAAAATTGCATATGAAACCGGTAAGCTAATCGCACAAAAAGGAGCCATTCTCGTTTGTGGTGGACTTGGTGGTGTAATGGAAGCCGCATCAAAAGGGGCAAAAGATGCTAATGGAACGACTATAGGAATACTACCAGGAGGAGACCTTAATTCAGCTAATCCTTACATAGATATCCCTGTTGCAACTAATATTGGGTATCTTAGAAATGCCATGGTCGTTTTAAACTCCCATTCTATTGTCGCTGTAGATGGAAGCTATGGTACTCTATCCGAAATATCATATGCTCTAATTTATGGGAAAAAAGTTTTTGGACTTTATACGTGGGAGATCCCTGAAGTGGTAAAATGCAAAAATCCTGAAGAAGCAGTAAATTTGGCATTAAAGGAGGCTTTGAATGTTATTAATAGAAAACCTTAAGGTGGAAGTAGAAGGGAGGCAGGTCTTAAAAGGGGTTAATCTCCACGTTAAAGCTGGAGAAACACATGTCCTGTTTGGACCTAACGGCGCAGGGAAATCAACACTTTTTTTCGCAATAATGGGTTATTCCAAATACAAAATTACCGATGGAAAAATTTACTTCAAAGAAAAGGACATAACTTATCTTCCCACACATGAAAGAGCTAAACTTGGAATAGGAATTGCTCTACAAAGGCCACCTGCTCTTAAGGGAATTAAACTTGAACAGATAGGAAAACTCATGAATAAAACCGAAGAAGAAATTCTCGAAAAAGCTGAGGCTTTAAGAATTAAAGATATGCTCAACAGAGATATAAATCTGGGATTTTCCGGAGGAGAAATGAAAAGATCCGAAGTTTTCCAGTTAATGCTTCAGGATCCCGACCTGAGTTTAATAGATGAACCAGAGTCAGGAGTGGATATCACAAACATAGATGTAATAGCAAAAGCTCTCAGGAAAATTTTGCAGAAAGACATGCCAATACTTGAACGGAAAAAGAGCGGAATAATAATAACACACACCGGTTTTATACTTGAAAAATTAACTGCAGATAAGGGTCACCTGTTAATTGATGGGGAAATAATTTGCTCTGGAAATCCAATGGAAATTTTCAACGAAATTAAATTAAAGGGGTACACAGAATGTCTAAAATGCTGGAAGAGAAATTAAAAGGTGAGGAACAGACCCTGGAAAGGGTCGGATTTGTTTTTGAGGAAAAACAGAGAGCTGGCTCCTTCCTTTTGGTTGATGACCAGGAAACGGTCTCTAATTACTCTGATGGAGTGACATATTACTCAACTCACCGAGCAGTTGAAAAAATTAAGGGATTGAAGGAAAAACTGTGGTCACTTGTTAACCCCGAAAAGGATGAATATACGAGAAAAGCTTATGAAGCTCCTTTAAAAGGGTATTTTATACACGTCCAGAAAGATAAAAAGGTTGAAAAACCGATCCAGGCTTGCTTTTTCATAGCTACGTCCAGGCTTGTGCAGTCTGTCCACAATATTATCGTGATTGAAGATGGAGCGGAGTTGCACGTAATAAATGGATGTGCCACTGCGTCATATGTGAACATGGGTATGCATATCGGAATAACAGAAATTTTTGTGGGTAAAGGTGCTTTTCTCTCCTATACAATGATTCATGATTGGTCCGAACAGGTTGAGGTAAGACCAAGAACGGCAGTATTTGTTGATGAAGGAGGAAAATTCGTTTCAAATTACATAACCATAAGAAAATCCAAAATCACTCAGAGCTATCCTGAGGCCTTTGTTATGAAAAATGGAGCAGCTCAGTTTACAAGTCTGGTCTTTGCTCCTGAAAATTCAATATACGATTTAGGAGCAAGAATTCATTTGAACGGTGAAAATGCGAGCGGTGAAATAATTTCAAGGGTCATAAGTGGAGGCGGAAAAGTTTACTCAAAGGGACACCTTATTGGCAATAAAAAGGGGATAAAAGCTCATATGAGCTGCGACGGACTTCTACTTTCCGAGAAGGGCTCAATCATTGCAATTCCGGAACTGGAGGCTAACTATCCTGATGTAAATATGAGCCACGAAGCTGCGGTTGGGAAAATAGCTGAAGAAGAAATTGAATATCTGATGTCCCGGGGCTTCTCCCCTGAAGAAGCAAAATCGCTGATTATAAAAGGATTTCTGGATCCGAAAATCCTGGGTCTTCCACCGGCACTGGAACAGGAAGTGGAAAAAACAATTAACATGATAGGAGAAGGTGCCCTTTAAAACAAAATTCCCCTTTTTTGACGTTTTATGCCAAAGGTTATAAAATAAAAGCAGAATTTAAGCAAAAAACTGAAAGGAGGATTTATTATGGAGGAAAAGGGATTTACCCTAATTGAAATGGTGGTGGTTTTAGCGGTGGTAGCTATCCTGGCAGCAATTCTTGTTCCCACTGTAGCAAAACACATAGAAGATGCAAAACTCGCAAGAGCCACCAATGAAGTTCAGGTTATTGGAGCTTCTATTGCAAGTTTATACAAGGATACAGGATTCTGGCCATATACAAATGCTCCAGGACCTTCAGGCGGCGTTAACAGAGTCATTTCTGACCCTGTTAATATAGCTCCTAACTCCGACGGAAGCGTATCCGGTGCAGCCAACTGGGCGTCGATGGCTCCAGCAAAACCCCTTTACGATTATCTTTTCTATAACAATCCTGACGAGGATACTGGAGCAGTAGGAATGAATCAACCAGGTGAGGACTATCCGACTTCAGGAGAATATGCATGGAGGGGACCTTACCTTGATGAAGAAATAATGGACGATCCATGGGGTTATGCTTATGTCATAAATGCAAGATATTTTCCGGGAAATTCTTTAATCCCTGAAAGCACAAAAAGCGGACACAGGGTATATATCCTTTGTGCTGGCCCGAATAAGACATGGGAAACTCCTTTCAGCGACGGCGTTGTGAGGCCAGCAGATGCAATCGGAGGAGACGACATAGGGCTTACTCTGTACACCAATAAGTTCTGAATCTGACAGAGTTTTAATGTTTTGTATTTTCAAATGATACTTGAAATAGAAAATGTAAAAAAGACATATAAAGGTAAGAAAAAAGTAGAAGCCCTTAAGGGAATCTCTTTATCTCTAAAAACTGGAGAAATTTTTGGGTTTGTAGGACCTAATGGCGCCGGGAAGACCACTTTAATTAAAATAATAGCTGGAATTTTAAGACCTGATTCAGGAAAAGTTTCAATTATGGGAAAAAGTCCCTTTTCTCCTGAAGGGAAAAGACTTAGAGGATTCCTTCCTGAAAACCCTCAGACATTCAGAAATCTAACAGGAAGGGAATTTTTAAACTTCTGTGCAAATGTGCTGGGAAAACCAAAAGAGACAGATAGACTTCTTAAAATGGTGGGTCTTGAAGATGCTGCAGACAGAAAAATTAAAGAGTACTCAAAGGGAATGCTTCAGAGAATTATGCTTGCCCAATCCTTAATAGGAGATCCTCCTCTGCTCGTTTATGATGAACCTCTCAGTGGCCTTGACCCTATAGGAAGAAAAGAAGTCAAGGAAATCATTAAAGAATTGAAAAACCAGGGTAAAACCGTTTTTTTCTCTTCCCACATTATAGAAGATGTGGAAGAACTTGTAGATAGAGCGGCAATTATAAACGAAGGAAGAAAAATAAAGGTTCTGGAACTTGGAAAACCTGCAAATTTCACAGTTCGATATTTTATTGAAGGGAAACTCTTTACAGAGAAAGTAAACAGAGAAAAGTTGTGGGAAAAAATTTTCTATATAAGGGAAAATGGGGAAATTTATGAAATAAAACCCACTGAAATTCAGCTCGAGGAGCTTTTGAATGAAGGAAACAATTAATCTTTCCATCGGGATTTTTAACGAGTACTTCAGGGATAAAATCTTTTACTTTATATTTTCTCTTTCCCTTTTGCTCCTTTTATCCTCCTTTATACTTCAGGAAATGGTAGTGGGAGAACCAGGAAAGGTTTTTAAGGATATGGCTCTAAACGGGATAACCCTTTTTGCTGTTGCTGTCCCGGTATTTATAACATCCCAGATGATTTCAAACCAGATCCAGAGAAAATCAATTTATCTAATTCTTTCCTTTCCCTTTTCCTATTCTTCCATAATAACAGCCCATCTTTTAGCAGCCCTTTATATTATCTTTATCTCCATTGTTTCCTATGGACTTCTGGCCTTTGCCCTTATTCTTCCTTTTGAAGTATGGGTTCTTCCCATTATAATTCATGCTTTTCTATCTCTGTTTCTGGGGCTCCTACTTTCCTCATGGGCAATCCTTTTTTCTTCTGTGACAACAACCACCCTTTCTGCACTTTCCACTTTCATCATTTATATGGTGGGAAGTACTTTTCAAACTGCGCTGGAGTATTCTCAACAAAGCGGTAACCCCATGTATTTTGTGCTAAAAATAATAGGATATATAGTTCCAAATACCACTGTCTTTGACTTGAAACCAGAACTTATATATCGTTTAAACTTTTCTAAATCTATATTGTGGCTTGCTCCGATTTATTCCATTTCAGCAGCAATCGTTCTAATAGCAATCTCATCATTCATACTCTCCAGAAGGGAGCTATGAAAAAACTTATCTTAATTCCAGCAATTTTAGGGATATTTTTCTCTGTAGATGAATTTTACAGGATAAGAAGGGAAAAACCTCCTGAATCTATTCTGTATGTACCAAAGGGAAAATATGTAAAGGTTATGGTGATGAATTTCAGAGAAATTGTAGCAGACTATCTTCTCGCCAGAGCGCTGGTGTATTTTGGTGCCCATTTTTATGAAAAGGCATTTCCTTACAAATGGCTTTACAATTTGTTTGATGCTGCAACCACCGTTGATCCTTTTAATAGAGAAGCATTCATGATGGGGGCAAGATTACTCACGGTCAGAGATGTTCATCTTTCAATAAAACTTCTCAAAAAGGGAATGAAATACCATTCAAATTACTGGAAATTTCCTGAAATGGTCGGGTTTATATATTTCTTCTATCTGAAAGACCCGGCTAAAGCAGCGATATGGTACGACAAAGCCTCAAGATTACCGGGGCATCCCCCCTACGTTCCTTCACTTGCTTCCAAATTTTACACAGAGGCAGGGAAATATAGGGCGGCAATAAGAGTTCTCTACAATTTTTATATAACCACAAAGGATAAAAGATTGAAAGCCATTTTCAAAAAAGACATAGAAAGACTTCAGAAAAGACTTATGGAAGTTGAAAGGTAGAATTTTTTAATTTTGAAATTCTTTTTCTAAGGTCATCCTGAGCTGGATTTATCTCAAGTGACTTCTTCCACGCCTTTAAAGCTTTTTCCTTCATCCCCATTTTCAAATATCCTTCCCCCATAAGTTTGTAAACTCTATCGTCTTTTGTTTTTATTTGATTAATATGTAAATCTTTAGCACGGGTTATAGACCTTATTTCCTTAACCTCTCAAGGAATGAAAGAACATATTTACCTATAATATCGGCTTCCAGGTTAACAAAATATCCTGGTTTCAAATTGCCGAGATTGGTTCTTTTACGAGTCTCTGGAATCAGCTCAACATAAAAACCATCCCTGTCAAGGTCTGAAACTGTAAGACTAACCCCATTTACGGCTACAGAACCCATGGGAACAAGATATTTCAACACATCATCTTTTGCTGAAAATTTTACCCTGAGTGCCGTACCTTTTATTATTACCCTCTCAACTTTGCCCACGCCATCCACATGCCCCTGAACTATGTGGCCAGAAAGAAAAGTTCGGGGGGTAGAAGGAAGTTCAAGATTTACTTCGTCCCCTGCCTTTCTATATCTGAAGGCCGTCCTCTCCCATGTCTGAGGGAGAAGGTCAAATTCTATAACCTTTCTCCTCTGTGTAACAGCTGTAAGACAGACCCCGTCAACTGCAACGCTCTCACCATCTTCTACTTTAAAATCTGCCTCTATTTTGAGCTTGCCAGGACTTATAAAAATTATTCTTCCCTTGCTTCGAATTATACCTGTAAACATAAAAGTATTTTAGCATCTATCCATATTTTTTCACTCTGTTCAATTATTATTTCTTTAAGATTATTTTCGCATGACAGGGAGGAAACTGAAGCTTAACCTTTAAAGTCTTTTTCTTGCTCTGGGTACCCCTCACTTCACGACAGCTTATATCTTTATCGTGAGCAAACACTTCAAAAACCAGAGTGGTGGTAAAACCGCACAGAGTTTTCAGATAATCCTTTCTTAATAAAATGTCACCTCCACTAACTATTTTCCAGCCATGGGGCGAAATTTTATATAAAACTTCATTAGGTGAACTTGCCATCCAGAACCTTATAGATCTCCCTTCAATACCTTTTCGAACCACACAGGCCCTTCCTTCAAGCTCTTTATCTCTAAGATTGTCAACTAAAACTTTTATAGGAAGTCTCATATCTTCTTCTGTTGAAACAGGAAAAAAAGCAAATTCATATGTATCTCTGCTGAGATAGCTGCTATCGTAGCTTAAGTTTTCTCCTGTCATTCTTGCATTGGAAACTTCCAAAAAACCAGGGGCTACTTGGGCGGGATAGCTAACTTCCCAACCGCCTTCATCTGTATAGTAAAGGGTAAAATATGGACTTTCACCAAATACCGCAGGACTATGTCCCTGCCAGCGAACTCTTATTTTTATTCTGCCTGAAAGAGTCTCTTCCACTCCAGTCCTTGGATTTGTACATTTACCCTTTATTACCCAATCAAACCCTGAAGTTCCTCTGTTTATAGGAACATCCTGAGCAATCCTGCAACTATTCTGAGTGGCTCCCTCCTTCCAAACAGTAATCTTTACCTTTTCGGAAGGATCGATGTCAGAAAAATTCCAGTAGATTTTCACCGCAGAACCAACCAAATAACTTGACTTTACAGGGTCTATACGAACGTTGGTAATAGTTTGTGAATAGCAAAGAACCCCAAATGCAAAAATCAGAAACAAGAAAACGATTTTTCTCATTTTTCCCTCTTTAATTTAAATTCTTTCATCCTGAAATTTGCAAATTTTGTGCCATAAAAAGCGAGGATTTTTAAAGTCCTGAACAACCTTATATCCAAAATAACGGCAGGTTTTAAAATTTGGAAGACCATCCTGTTGTGCTTACCCTACGGATTAAACAATGTTAACTTCTTATATAACTTTTTTCACCTCAAACCCCTAAATTCCCGGCAAAATTTCTGGCATATATTTTGCGAAATAAAAAAACGAATTATCGGAGGTTCAAGATGAGGAAAAAAATTTTCTTCTAATTCTGCTTCCCATAATATGCCTGTTACAAGATTGGGTCCAGCCTCCCTGAAAATTGATTTCAATCCAATAAATCACCCTGAATCCTATTGTGAAAAAATATATCTATTGAAGTTTAAAGTATTTGTGGTAAAAGCCGGGGCAAAGTGTCTTCCAGAATCAAGAGACGCTTTATCAAAAATACTTTACTTCTTAGTGGCTTTAGACACCACTAAATTACACTGTAGGTAAATATTTTCTCAGACAAGTATTGGGGGAGGTAATAATACCTCCTCCATAAAACCATTTTTAATTTTGTGAAGAGGAATATTTGTGGTTAAAATTTTTTCTATGGCAAGATTTTTTAATCTATTAAAGATTTCAGCTGTTTATTCAATTTTTATATGTTCTATTGAGTACTTCCTTTATTTTATGCTTGAAGGCCATCTTATAAGTTTTCCATTATTATGGAGGAACATAGCAAATTATCTTATATTCTTTACAGCTATTTCCCTCCTTCTATCTCTGCCGTTATTTTTCACGAAAATTAAATCCCTGTATTTCTCGCTTGGAATTTTCCCTGCAACCCTGTTCTTCCTCACAGGCTGGTACATGGATAAATATCATGCTGCTTACTTCTTTAACCACGTATTTTATAGAATTGCCATCGCTTTATTAATTCTGGCTCTTATATTTGCAATTCTCTTAACCTATTTTGAAAAGGTAATCA
>JAGHBF010000112.1 GCA_021161165.1 Candidatus Aminicenantota bacterium | reverse complement strand
CAATAGTAAAGGATATAATAAGGTTTTATTATAATGAGAAGAATATCTGAGATTGACTTTGGAATTCTCATAACAGCAATTTCTATTACAGGAATGGGACTTGCAGGAATCTGGGCTGCAAGAGGTGGGTTTTCTTCGTATTTCTCAAGGCAGGTTCTGTGGCTTTTTATTGGTATTATCGCATTTTTTGTTTTTGCACTTATAGATTATGAGAAGCTTGTTTCGTGGTCTGCCTGGTTTTATGCTGGACTTATCATTATTTTATTAATTCTGGCGCGGGGAAGAGGTATTTCGAGCTGGTTTAAATTTGGTTCGGTGTGGATTCAGCCTTCAGAATTGGGAAAATTGATAGTACCACTTTTTCTAACCAGAATCCTTTATAAAAAGGCCAGCTTCCCTCTTTCGTTGAATGACCTTGTGAAAATAGGAGCTGTAGTGGGTCTTCCATCCGTTCTTATAGCAATCCAACCTGACCTTGGAACTGCTTTTGTTTACTCAGCCTTTATTTTTGCCCCCCTTTTAATTTATGGAATAAAAAGAACTCATTTAAATATAGCATTGCTTTTTTTAGCAGTATTTACCATTTTTATGTGGTTTTTTTTCCTTAAGGATTATCAGAAGGAAAGAATAACCTCTTTCTTAAACCCTTCGGATGAACCCAGAGGCTCTGGCTATCAGGTATACCAATCTAAAATATCAATAGGCTCTGGCAGGCTTATGGGCAAAGGGCTCAAAGAAGTTTCACAGGCCAGATTGAAATTTTTACCTGCTGCACACACTGATTTTATTTTTTCCGTTATAGCAGAAAGCTTTGGTTTTCTCGGAATTCTTGTTCTTCTTTTTCTTTATCTGATTCTATTTACGAGAATCTACAGAATAGGAGATTTTCTGGACTCAGAGAAAGCCTTTTTGCTTCTTTTGCTTACCTCAAGCTGGATAGCCTTTCAAACAGTTTTTAATCTTTTAATAACTCTCGGACTTTTTCCTGTAACGGGGTTTCCTTTACCTTTTATGAGCTATGGTGGCTCTGACCTTATAACGGCTTATTCATCTCTGGGAATTATAAACAGCGTAAAGGCGTGGAGATGGAAATAGAAGAACTTTTAGGGAATGTGAAAAAACCATTTAGATACACAGGAGGAGAATTCGGCTCCATTGTCAAAAACCACGCCGAAGTCAGGGTCGCTCTTGCATATCCAGACCTTTATGAAATAGGGATGAGTTACATAGGACTAAGAATCCTTTATTTCTTTATAAACTCATTTCCCTACGCCTCAGCAGAAAGGGTTTTTATGCCAGATATCGACATGGTTATGAAAATGGAAAATAATAATGTGCCTCTGTTTTCTCTTGAGACCAAAACGCCCCTTAAAAAATTTGATCTTTTAGCCTTTTCGCTTTTATATGAATTGAATTATACGAACCTTCTGTGGATGCTTCGTCTTTCTGGGATTCCAATTTACAGAGAGGAGAGGAGGGAGGGGGAACCCATAATCGGGGCTGGGGGACCCAATGTGATAAACCCCGAACCAATCGCAGATTTTGTAGATTTCTTTTATTTTGGAGATGGGGAACTATTTTTTTCGGATGCTTTACCGATTTTAAGAGAAACAAAAAACAGAGAAGAAAGGCTTGGCGCAATTTCCGAAATGAAGGGGGTTTATATACCTGACCCTTCAAAAAGAATATTGCATCCCCGTGGGCACCATTATATGGAAGGTATAAAAGTTAAGAAAAGGGTTATTTTAAATCCGGATGAATTTCCGTTCCCGGAAGACGCTATCCTTTCCCATGGAGAATCCGTATTTGACAGGCTTTCCTGGGAAATTGCAAGAGGATGTCCCCAGAAATGCCGTTTCTGTCAGGCGACTCAAATTTACGCTCCATTCAGAGCCAGGGATATAAACAGGACCGCTAATTCCATAGTAAGAAGCCTGAGAAAGACGGGATATGAGGAGGTTAGTTTTTCTTCTCTTTCCACCGCTGATTACCCGGAATTTCATAGCCTGCTTCTGGCTCTTTATCCTGAATTTAAAAGATGGAGAATATCTGTTTCTCTGCCTTCCCTAAGACCTTCAATACTTCAGGACCCTGAGGTTGCTTCTATAATTGCCGACCTGAGAAAGACGAGTTTTACCATCGTTCCTGAGGCAGGCACAGAGAGACTTCGTTCTGTTATAAACAAAGGAACCAGCGAGGAGGAAATAATAAATGCTGCAGAAACAGCCTTTAAACTTGGATGGAAAAGACTGAAATTTTATTTTATGATAGGTCTTCCTACAGAAGACGAGGAAGATATAAGGGGAATAGCTGCGCTACTTTTTAAAATTTCAAGCATAGGGGAAAAATTACTTGGTAAAAAGCCTCTTATTGTTACATCAATTTCAAATTTTGTGCCCATGCCATGGACCGCATTTCAGTGGTTAGGCTTTGAAGAGGAAAAAAGTTTAAGAGAGAAGCAAAGGATAATTTTAAATTTAATTAAGAGGTGGAAAAACATAAAAATAAATTTCCATAATATTGACCAGAGTTTCCTGGAAGCATTCCTTTCAAGAGGAGATTTTAAAGCAGGAAGAGTAATAAAAAGGGTGTTTGAGAGAGGAGGAATTCTTGAGGCATGGTCAGACCACTTCAATTTTAAACTCTGGGAGGATGCATTCGTTGATGAGGGTGTGGATCCAGCTATTTTCACCGGGGATTTTCCATATGACGAGCCTCTACCATGGGATCACATGGACCCCGGTGTTTACAAGGAATACCTTAAAATAGAGTTTCAGCGAGCTTTAAAAGGTGAAAAAACACCTTCCTGTCTGGATTTGCTTTGTGGTAGATGCAGGGGTTGTGAATACTGGAAAGTGGCAAGAAAGCGTTTTCCTTCGAAGATAGAGTTAAAAGAGAAGCTTTTCCCGAGAAAGGAAGAGGGGAGATTTCTTTATCTCATTGAATACCAGAAAAAGGGTGTGGCCAAATACCTTTCACAGACAGATATTTTGAAAACCATGGAAAGGATTTTCAGAAGGTCAGGCGCACCAGTTTCCTTCAGTCAGGGATTTCATCCAAAACCAAGGATTAGCCTTCCCCCTGCGCTTCCTCTTGGAGTAGAAGGAGAAAAGGAGCTGGCAGAGGTGGAATTTACCTCTCAAATAAGCGAAAAAGATTTGGAAGTCTGGAATTCTAAAACTATTGAAGGTTTAAAGTTCATTTCTGTAAAAAGGACAGACAGGAAGGTAATTTCAAAGCTTCAAGGAGCCTTTTATTCAAGTCCTGTGGAAGAGAGGGAAAAAATAGAAATGATGGGTTTTGAAATATGCGAAGAAAGAGATAAAGAGATAGTTTTTATTCACAAATTTGGAACCCCTTCTCCCGCAAGAAGGTCAAGGGAACTCGGTATTTCACTATTATTTCGCAGAATAGGTTTTTTGTGGTGATTATTTGGCTTGTTCTTTTAAATTCTCTTCTGCTAAAGTTTCCTGAGGCTCAACTGGGGGCTCTTGCGATAAACGGAGAACAATTTCCCCATTTTTTAACTCTGCATATATAGTCCTTATACTATCCCAATTTTCGGCGAGCTTTGCGATAGCAATTTTATCAAGGAGCATTTCTCTTATGGTTCTTGCCAGCCTTCTTGCTCCATATTCTCTTGAATACCCTTTTTTTGCAATTTCCTCTTTTGCTTTCTCGGATAAAATCAGAGCCTTTCCGTCGAGTTTCAGTCTCTTTCTGACTTCCCGTAGTTGGAGGTCAATAATCTTCTTAACATGGTCTATTGTCAGCGGCTTAAAGAAAACTATTTCGTCAATCCTGTTGAGAAATTCGGGTGAAAAATAATTTTTGATTTCCTGCATTATTTCTGATTCCTCAGCCCTCGTCCAATCGAATCCCACTTTGGATTTGAAATATAGCTCTGTTCCTATATTTGAAGTCATAATTACGGTAGCATGATTGAAATAAGCAGTCCGTCCTCTTCCGTCGGTTAACCTTCCTGCGTCGAAAACTTGAAGGAAAACATTGAGTACCATTGGATGAGCTTTTTCCACTTCATCAAGAAGAATAATAGAGTTGGGTTGGGCTATTATCCTGTCTGTAAGCTGATTCTGGTCATAATAGCCCACATAACCGGGAGGTGCTCCCACCAGTTCAGAATATGCGTGTTTTTCCATAAGCTGGGACATATCTATTCTTAAAAGCCTTTTTTCGTTACCGAATAAAACCCTTGCAAGAGCCCGTGCTGTTTCTGTTTTTCCCACCCCTGTGGGGCCTACAAATAGGAAAACTCCGTCAGGTCTACGGCTGTCTATATCAAGGCCCAATTTAGCAGTTCTTATTACTTTTGCTACTTTTTCTATGGCTTCGTCCTGTCCTACAATTTCCTCTTTTAGCTTTTCCTCAAGATTTGCTACAGTGTCCCTGCTGGAGGTTTTTATTTCCTCTTCTGGTAGTCCGCTCATCTGAGCTACCGTTTTTTGAATGTCGTATAGGTTGACTTCAGGGAATTTCCTTTCCCCTGAGGAAAAACTGACTGCCACCTTTGAAGCTGCCCGGTCTATTATATCTATGGCCATTTCAGGTAGTTTCTTTTCAGGGAGGTAAAGATGAGCAAGTTCCACTACATTATTAATAAGAGGTGAAGGGATTATTACCCCATGGTGTAATTCAATAGCTGATTTTTTCCTTTCCAGAATTTCCTCCATAAGTGCGTCCGGTATTTCATTGATTTTAATTACCTGGAGTCTTCTGACAAAGGCTGGGGTGTTTTCCTTTAGATCATTAAGGCTGCTATAGGTTGTAGTGGCTATAATTTGAAGACCGCCCTTTTCCATTTCAGGGAGAAGGACTCCTGCAACATCCAGACCGGCTCCTTTGGAGAAAGACGGTGATATAAGAAAATGAATATCATCGAGGAATAGAATCCCATTCTGCTCCTTCACTTTTTTCAGAACATTAAGCATTCTTTCTTCGAATTGACCCCTGAATTTAGTCCCTGCTATGGACCTTGCAAAATTTAGTTTGAATATTTTACGTCCGGCAAGATACTCTGGTGCAAGCCCTTCGTCTATCCTTCTTACGATTTCCTCTACAATGGCAGTTTTTCCTACTCCTTCTTCTCCTACAATGAGAACATTGCTTTTGTATTTGCAGTTTAAAGCCTCAAATATTTCCTGTATTTCGTTTTCTCTGCCTATTATTTCCTCATATTCGAGGCCGTTCATAACATACAAGAAACTTTCTTCCTGTTCTTCAGTCCTTCCAATCTCTATAAGTCTTCTTTTGAAATAAATGTTTTTTGGGTTTAACCTTTCTCCCTTTTTTAGGGCGGCTTTAAGCTGACTTTCTGCGTTTATAGTCTGGGAGTGCCATGAGAGGACTTCGTATGACCTGTCAAGCTCGGGATAAAGACTTACCATTCTCTGGGCTATTCTTTCCAGATCATGAGCATTTCCTGCCCTTCTGTAAATACTTGCAAGGATATAAAGAAGGGCAGGGAAATCCCCATATTTACTTCTTGCTACTTCCAGAAGACTTGCTGCCCCATCAAGTTTTCCTTTCAGAAATAGTTCCCAGCCCTGTTTAAGGATGCTTAATTCTTCATGGCCTAAAAGTCTCTCAGCAGCTTCAACGAATAAATTTTTTAGCATGAATTCTCCTACAGTATTTTTAAGATCTGAGGACTTAAAAATCTTTTCTCGATCTCCT
This sequence comes from Candidatus Aminicenantota bacterium, assembly GCA_021161165.1. Lineage (GTDB taxonomy): Bacteria > Acidobacteriota > Aminicenantia > S016-38 > S016-38 > S016-38. Next base: position 1,834 of record JAGHBF010000112.1, on the reverse strand, counting down.
GAACGGTAAAGGAGAAAATTTCCTCTTGCTCCTGAAAGGAAAAATACTTCTCCGTTTATGCTTTTTACAAATGGGTCAAGGATTAATATTCCGCTTTCAGCAGGGATTATCAGCGAATCTTTTCCCTGTTCCATTTCATCGAAACTTAAAGGTTTAATGGGAGGTTCAATATTTTCCTCAATAGCTTTAAGAAATTCTTCCTCTATTTTTTTGCTTTCAGGATTTCCTAACAATTTGTCTACCGCCTTGAGGTATCTATCATTAAATACCCTGCTTCTGTACTGTCCGAGAAATTTTAACTGGAAAAGAAGGGAGGCGCGGGTGAAGAGATTCAAAGGATCAGGAAATGTCCTTGAAAGAGAAAGAGAAAACCATGAGCTACGGTGCATTTCTGCAAATTGAACTGCAAGAGTAAATTTTATGGCATTTTCCACAGGGTCTTTTCCTTTAAGGAATGGGAATTTCTGTAAAATTGTTTTTCTCATGAATAAATTATACACCGGAAGGGATTTTGAAATTTCAACATAAATGTGGATGAAAAAAGTCAGGGGGAAAAAGGTTTTTTTATTATCTTGCACCCAAGGTGTGCATTTTAGGGGTATTATTGATTAAATTTTAATGAATTCTAAGTTTAGGATTGGCATAGCAATAAAGGCATATATGTCCGCATGGTAATGAATAACTCCCTATATCAATGGATTTGCTGCAACCACACAGAGCTCTCTGCCCTGCATCTTTTCCTGGCGAAATCGTCCATCCGAATGGATGCAGTGAGGAAAGCAATTCGGCATTAATGCAGGCCCCTTTTTTTATCCCTTTAATCAGAAAAGACTCAGGTTGAGAACAGGCTTCTAAAGAGAGATGGTAAGTTTTTGCAATGTCCAGAAGGTAACTTGCCTCGCGTCTCTTTTCTTCAGCAGGTGGATCATAAAATTCTATTCCAGCATTTCTGGTTCTTTTTACAGCCCTGGGATACCATTGTACAAAACTGAATATAACCCTTTTTATTCCGATGGAGGAAAGTACGGGAGCCAGCCTTTCGAAAAATTGGAGATTACTTTTGGTCTTATCTCCTTCCTTCCAGTGAACTACAGGGTCAAATCTTAGTCCGATTCTTTCAGGCCCAGCTATCTCACTCAGAGGCTCCAGCTGGCGTATAGTTTTTTCCGGTGAAGGAACATTTATTTCCCACTTAGTCCCACCCAAACCTGTTATTGTAAAAAGAAAATATATTTGCGAATATTTCTTCAAGGCCTCAATTGAACCATAAGCATTTTTTAGTAAGGGTAGAAAATTTTTAGACCAGAGAACCAGAGTGTGCACTCTTTCCGGGGAAAGGTTCACTCTATACATTCTTCCATAGGGGCCTCTCACTGTAACCTCTTCTTTTTTTATTCCTTCAACCAGCCACCTGAGGTAAAATGCGGGAATATCCGTTCTGCGGGAAGCGCTTATTATTGCAGGTTTTATCATATCAGAATTTTATCACTCATTGTTTATTTATAATCGAGTAAAGAAATGCGTAATATTCTCTTATCTAATGAAGAATAGTGTTTAGCAAAAGACTATCTCTATTCCATCAGACTGTCTCTATCCCCTCGCTGCCTCCACGCAAATTGGGGATTCTACTTGACGGAAATTTTCTCAAATTTTAGAATGATTTAATGAAGAAATTATCTTCTTTTTTCACCATTTTACTTTTATTAATTCTGCTCTCCGGGTGCAGCAGGGGTCCTTCTGGTAAATGGGGGTTGAGGGATTTTGTCTGGGGTTATCAGGGGAAGGGGGCGGATGAAGTAAAATTCCCGTTAAAGAATTTTTCAGGCTTTATAAT
>JAGHBF010000066.1 GCA_021161165.1 Candidatus Aminicenantota bacterium | reverse complement strand
GAACTTTTATTATAATGAATATCTCTCCAGTATAAGCGAATCTCTTTCGTCCATTGATAACCCAGAAAAATGGCTGGAAAAATTTATAGAGTTGAATTTCATGTTTATATGGGCCCAGTCTATTGAGTTGAAGGTGGTGTTTGACATCTGGGCAGAGCTTGCAAGAGACGAACAGGGTATAGAGTGGTTGAAAGAAGTTTATTCTTCGTGGAGGAAAAAAATAGAAGATGCCATAAAAGAGGGACAGAAACGCGGGCTCTTTTCTCCTTATATATTACCTTTTTCTATAGCTACGTTTATGATAGCGACCATGGACTGTCTATTTTTACAGAGATGTGTGGGACTTCTGGATGGACATGAGAAGGAAATAGAAAGTGATTATAAAAAGGTTTTTTTAAATATTCTGAGACTGAGAGGTGCAAAATGAAAAAAAATGTGGGTGGCCTCATAGCTTTGCTTTTTTTAATGGCGGACATATATGGTATGACAGCAAGGGAGATAGTAAAAAAAGTGGAAGATTCCATGAGAGGCCGTTCTTCCGTGGGAGAAATGGAGATGAGAGTTGTAAAAAAGGAATGGTCGAGAACATTGAAAATGAAGTTCTGGGAGAAAGGGAAGGAAAAAGCTCTCGTTGTTATTACCTCTCCGGCAAAGGAGAGGGGAGTTGCCACTTTAAAAATAGGAAAAAACGTCTGGAATTATATTCCTTCCATAGAAAGAGTAATTAAAATACCCTCATCTATGATGGGGGCAAGCTGGATGGGTTCTCATTTCACAAATGATGATTTGGTAAAGGAATATTCCATTGTGGATGATTATAATCCTGAACTGAAGTCCCAGGACAGGGAGTTTTATTATCTTGTGCTTTATCCCAAACCACAGGCTGCTGTTGTTTGGGGGAGAGTGGAGATTAAAGTTTCAAAAAAAACATTTATTCCGGAGGTTTCCTCTTATTTTGATGAAAAGGGCAACAGGATAAGAAGGATAGAATATATGGATGTGAGAAGGGTAGGAAAGAGGTATTTCCCATTCCACTGGGTTCTTTATCCGGAAAAAAAGCCCGGAGAGAAGACAGAGATAATAGTCCATAAAATAAAATTTGATGTTTCAATCCCTGACAGGATCTTTACCCTTAAATGTCTCAAGGAGATGAAAAGATGACCATCAAACTGGCATGGAGAAACCTATGGAGATCTAAAACAAGGAGTATTATCCTTGTGGTATCCATTACTATTGGCTTTTTCGCTCTTTTCTTTTTCTACAGCATGATGGAGGGAGCGGTAAAGCAGGTAATAGAAAACATTATAAACACAGGAACAGGCCATGTTCAGATTCATGTAAAGGGATATTTAGAAGACCCGGATGTTAAAAAAGTAATAAGGGACCCGGATAGAATTCTTGCGCAGATTAAGGATGTTCATGTGCTGGTTGCTACAAAAAGGGTAAATTTGAGTGGCATTATCAATTCCCCGGAGGAGACAAGGCCAATTCAGGCTATCGGTGGCGTCCTTGAGAAAGAGAAAAAAATTACAAGTTTTTCCCAATACATTGTGAAAGGGAAGTTTCCTGAAAAAGAAGGAGATATTTTTATAGGCAAAAACCTTGCAGAGCTTTTAAAGGTAGATGTTGGAGATAAAGTTGTTATTACTTCGAGCGATATAACAGGTAATCTTTCTTCTTATGGATTTAGGGTGTGCGGAATTTTTGAAACACCTTCTCTTGAAATAAATAAATATGTAGTACTTATTTCTTATTCAGCAGCCAGAACGATAGCTGGTTATGATAATGGTGCCAATGAAATTGTAATAAAACTCTCGGATAGCAAGTATATTCAAGAAGTGAAGAATAACCTTAGAAAATCCCTTGGGGCTCAATACGAAGTTCTCAGCTGGGACGAAATTTATCCTTTACTTAAATTCGAAATGGAAGTTTTTTCAGAAATGATGCTTGCCTTTGGTTTTGTTATTTTGATTGCTGCAGCGTTCGGAATAGCTGAAGTCTTCTTTATGTCTCTTTATGAAAGAATGAGGGAAATAGGGGTGCTTAGAGCTATAGGTCTTTCTCCAGGGAAAATTTCGAAACTCGTTTTTTTAGAATCTTTTCTGTTATTTCTTGTTTCAATAGGGGCAGGAGGGGTGCTAAACCTGATTTTTTACCTGTATTTTAGACACAGGGGGATCGATCTATCTATATTCAGCAGAAGTCTTGAAATATGGGGTTCAGGCTCTGTTATTTATCCCTATGTGAAGATAGGGGATGTTTTATCAATGGTTTTAATGATTTTCATTATTGTGATTCTTTCCGTGTTTTTCCCCATGAGAAGGGCACGGAAAATTACAGCAGTGGAGGCGTTGAGATATGTATAAGGTAGCATGGAGAAATCTATGGAGGAATAAAAGAAGGACAATTCTCACTATTTCGGCAATAGCTTTTTCAGTGTTGGTTCTTATATTTATGCTGAGTATAGAGTCCGGTACTTATGAATATACCAAGGATTATGCAACGAAGATCTGGAACGGAAAGGCCAGAATTTTTAAAAAAGGTTATTTTCAGAAGGAAACCATTACAAAAAGTTTTACAGTGGATAAAAAACTAAAGAAGCTTCTCGAATCAACATCTTTTTCCTGGTGTAAAAGGATAGATGGATATGGACTTGTCAGCTTTGGTGACAAAACCTACGGAGCATCCATTTCCGGCATAGAGCCCGAAAGGGAGATAAGTGCAATAAGTAAGAAGATAAGAGAAGGGAAGTATATAAATTCGACAGGTCAGGTTCTGGTTGGCTGGAGGCTCGCGAAAAATTTGAAGGTGAAAGTTGGGGATAAAATAGCAATTCTTGTTCAGGGAAGAGACGGAAGTCTTGGGGCAAAACTTTTGGAAATCACGGGAATTTTTAAAACTGGAGTCCTTGACCTTGACCGGGGGAAGGTCATAACCACCTTAGAAGATGCTGATGAACTCTTTTCTATGGGGGGCAGAGTTACCACAGTTGTTCTTTACTCAAAAACAAGAGATTTTGATAAAAAACTAAATTCGCTTGAAAAGAAACTCCCACCTGAACTTGAGCTTGTAACATGGCAAAAGATGATGCCAGAGCTGCTCGAAATGATAGAATTCGACAGGGCTGGAGCGTATATTATGTATCTGATATTAATAATGATAGTTGCCTTTGGTTTGCTTAATACACTTTACATGTCTACATTTGAGAGGAGAAAGGAACTTGCTGTTCTTAGAGCTATTGGACTTACTAAAGGAGAGGTGAGAGCTCTTATCCTTAAAGAATCATTTTTTCTCGCTTTGTTGGGCACCATAACCGGTATTTTGATTTCTCTACCAGTTGTTATTTATTTTGTAAAACATCCAATAAAAGTGGGAGGAAAAATGGCAGAATTTTTTGAATCTCTACTATTTGCTCCATTAATGCCCGCTCTCTTATCCTGGAAAATATTTGCTGGGGTCTCAGTAATAATTTTTATATTTGCCATAATAATGGCCATATTCCCGGGGATAAGAGTTACAAGAGAGGAACTTTCTCAACAATTGAGATTTGAAAAATAGGAGGCGTCATGGAAATAGTAAAAACGGAAAATCTTTCAAAATATTACACAGATGGCACGATTGTAAAAGCCGTAGACGGAGTGAACCTGACTTTAAAAAAAGGAGAATTTACTGCCCTTGTGGGGCCATCGGGTTCAGGAAAAACAACCTTGCTGAACCTCATAGGGGGAATAGATAAACCCTCAGAGGGAAAGGTGTTTATTGATGGGCAAGAAATTTCGTTAATGCCGGAAAAAAAACTGGCAAAGTTTAGACTGCACAAATTGGGATTTGTATTTCAATCTTTTAATCTCATTCCAGTGCTTACTGCATATGAAAACGTAGAGTTAATCCTGTTGTTTCAAGGGGTTCCTAAAAACGAGAGAAGAGAAAGGGTCATGAGGATCTTTAAAGAACTGGGAATAGAAGAACTTGCAGACAGGACACCTTCAAAAATGAGCGGAGGTCAGCAGCAAAGGGTTGCAATAGCAAGGGCAATAGTTCATACCCCCTCACTGGTTCTTGCAGATGAGCCTACCGCCAACCTTGATTCAGAAAATGCCATAGCTATAGTTGAACTGATGAAAAAGATGTCTGAAGAGAAAGGAATAACATTTCTGATAGCAACTCATGATTCCAGGGTTTTTGAGAGAACCCGGAGAATAATAAAAATAATAGATGGGAAAATACACGAAGATTAAGATTCTTATTTTTCTTCTTTTCCTTCTTTCTTTGCAGGCAGAGATTTCCGGATACTTTCAGGTTTCTTCCTATATGTCGGATTTTAACAAAGATCTGAGAATTCTTCAGATTGAAAGGCTGAGATTGAAGTTTAACACAGAGATTTTGGGACTTTCTGCAAAAGTGCAGGTAGAACAGGGAGCGTTTTCTTCTCCTCTTTTTTATCAGCCCTATTTGACAGGAAGTTTTCTTGGTGAGGGTAATCCTGTTTATCTTTATAAAGGAGAAGAGGAGAGGTTCTATTTCTACATAGATAGAGCCTCTTTGAGCTATGAGTCTGAAAAATTTTCTTTCACAGCTGGCAGGGATAGATTTCCGTGGGGAAAGGCACGACTTTTCTCTGTGCTGGATATTTTTAACCCCTACGAGCCCTTCGCTCTTTCAAAAGAAGAGCGCCAGGGGGTAAATGGTGCAAGAGCCAGATTATATTTTTCCGGTTTTTCCTGGGCAGAGGCAGTTTATGTTAAAAGAAAGGCGGGAAATATATATGGAGGAGGAATTTTCTTTTCTGTTTACTCTTTTGATTTTCAAATATGTAGTGGAAAATACTTCGGAAAGAAATTTTACGGGGGAGCCTTTGAGGGGGATATAAAAGGAGTAGGAATAAGAGGAGAAGTTGTAAAATTTGAAAGACAAAGGTCAGAATACACTCTTGGCTTTGATTTTCAGGCATCTCCTAAACTTTATATAGTAGGAGAGATTCTTCGCAGCAATGGAACACTTTTCCCCGATATAAAGCTTTATGCAATATCATCTTCTTACGAAATTTCTCCCCTTTTAAAGTTCACGCTTACAGGTGTATATACAATACCGGAAAGCAAAATTTTAATGCTTTCCTTTGAGTATTCGATAGAAGAAAATATGGACATTGGATTTTCTTTTCTCTACTCAACCAAGGATTCTTACTGGATGATTCCAAGAATTTTTGGAACGGCAACAAAGATTTATTTTTAATTCAAACTGTAAAATTAGGGTCATTAAATTTCAAATGGAGAGAAGAAATCCAACATAAGCTCTATAATAAGGATTATCCTTTATGGAAAGCTTTCTGAAGTCTAAACGAACTTTGAAGATGCTGGAAAAGATAGAAAATTTTACGCCTCCTCCAAGGGAAGTAAAATAAGAACCTGAGGAAAAAGGATGAAAGCTGCCCTCTTCATCTGTATTTATACCCACTCCTGCAACTAAATAGGGATGTACCCCACTTAAAGTTAATCCGGCTTCTGCAGATAAGATGGCAGTCTTCTGGTTTGTTGTAAAAAACTTGGTGCCTTCAACTTCCACCCTGGTCATGGGGAAAAAAGAAAGGGAAGCGAAAACTCCATACATCATCCCCCTGGCATTTGACCCTTCCCCAATAAAACCTCCAAGTTCTATAGGAAAAAGAAAAATGCTTATCAAAAGAAACAATAAAATCTTTCTCACGTTTTTATTTTAAAAAGATTCAGAAATGAAAACAAGAAAATACTGAGTAAAAATTAAAAAACGCGTTTTTTCGCTGAAAAAATCAATATTTACAGGGCTTTAGTTGAAACCAAGCCTGATTTGTGGTAAAACTACAATGAAAGAAAATTTTAGGAGGTAAGATTATGAAGGATATTTTTAATGAGGGCGAAGAAAGAGAAACTACGAAGGAAACTACGAGGTATATGAGAAAGCCCTCTAACAAAGGATGGCTCTGGGCTATCCTTGCTGTTGCTGTTGTAATTGTTGTTGCGGTCGTAGCGTATCTGTTCCTTTCAGAGCCTTCTATCAAGCTCAAGAAAGGAGCTCAGTTAAAAATAGAGGATATGAAAAAGATGGCGGCTAAGGTTGACAAGATAGAACAGAAAATCCGGGAAAAACAGAACGAAGTATTTGAGCTTCTCAGGACGGCTAAGCAGCAAGGAGTGGAAATCCCTCCGGAAATTTACCAGTCCATGGAACTGGGTCCGGATGAAATAAAGGCTCTTGAATCAAAACTGGAAAAGGAGGAGGATGTATCCTACAAGGGGTTGCTAAAGGATATTGTGGAAAAAGAAAAGGAGATCAATAGTCTGAAGGAGGAACTTACCACTCTGGAGAAGAAACTTCCAAGGCCCGTAGTGGTAAAGAAAGGAGATACCCACAGAGACATTGCTATTAATTTCCTTACCCAGGAATACAATCTCCCTGTGGAAAAGGCTAAAAAACTGGTAGAGAAGGTAAACACCTTCGACTACCTTATTCCTGGATTTAAGGTCTGGAATTTCTATGACCCTGAAGCAGATGTGTTTGGAACATTTGTAACCCAGGGAGCCGCACCCATCAGTCCCAACCAGATAAAAAGAAGGAAGAAACAGGAGCTTATAACTGCAAAAGAAAAAGCAGAAGCCAGAGCCAAGGAGCTTGAAGTGGCCAAGAAAACTCTTGAAGAGCAGGTAGCTGAGCTTGAGGCCAAGAAGAAGGCGTTACAGGAAGACGTATCCATGCTTCGCCAGGAAAGAGACAAGCTTACAAGGGAGCTTGCAGCACTTTCGGCAAAGGTGGCAGACCTTGAGTCCAAGATGAATTCGGTATGGTATGTTGTCGGCACCAAGGGAGTACTTAAATCCCAGGGAATAATAAAAACAGGATTCCTCACATCTACCAAAATAAAGGAACTCGACCAGTCCTTGTTTAATAACCGTCTTGACCTTAGAACGTCTACTACTATTGTTATAAATGCAACGGATTTTGGGCTGAAAAAAATAAAGGATGCCACTGTCCTTCCAAAGGAAGTTTTTAAGAAGAAAGTTGATTACGAAGTTGTATTTTCTCCTGATAAGGCGCAGGCTCAGATTCAGATTTTAAATCCCAATAAATTCAAGAATAACAAGGTGGTGATAATTATAAAATGAGCCTTGGGCTTCCAGAACTACTATTAATCTTACTGATTGTTATTCTCATATTCGGAGCTAATAAACTTCCTGCCCTGGGGCGGGGCATAGGGGAAGCAATCAAGAATTTCAAAAAAGGAATATCTGAATCAGACAACAAAGATGAAAAGAAATGAGGCTTCTCGGAGTAGATGTAGGTGGAACGAATATAAAGGCAGGTATAGTAAGCGAAGGAGGGGAGGTTATAGAATCCCGAATATATCCCTCCCCCAGGGACCTCCCCTCCCTTTTTCTTCTCTTTGAAAGGATTTCTTCAGAATTATCCCCTTTTGATGCTGCAGGATTTGGAATAGCTGGTCTATGGGATGAGGGAAGAAAGAAAATAAGGTTTGCCCCGAATATTCCTTATATAAGCGATGCTGAAATATGGGATGAAATACAGCGTAGTTTTCCCGGGGCAATGGTTCAAAATGATGCTAATGTTGCAGCTTTTGGGGAACTCCTTTTCGGAAGGGGAAGGACCTTTGATTCTTTTATTTACCTAACTCTTGGTACAGGAATAGGAGGAGGCATAATTCACAAAGGTAAACTAATTAAAGGAAAAAATGGATTTGCTGGAGAGGTGGGTCACATGATAATTAACCCGGATGGTGTAAAATGCGGATGCGGAGCCAGAGGTTGTTGGGAGACAGAAGCTTCTGCCTCAGCCCTTGAAAGGAAGTATTTTGAAAAAACAGGGAAAAGAATTTCAGCAAAGAAAATATGGGAAAGAGCCAAGGCAGGAGAAAAAACAGCAGAGGAACTCTATCGGAATGTGGCTACCTGGCTTGGCAGGGGGATAGTCTCTCTTATAAATATATTTGATCCCGATGCAATTATTTTAGGAGGCGGACTTTCAGAGGCGGGAGAAATTCTTTTTGCTCCCCTGCGAGATTATGTAAGAAAGAATAGCTATGTTTTTAAATATGGTAAGATAGATATTCTTCCTTCTTCCCTTGGTTACATGAGTGGGGTTATAGGAGCGGCGGCATACGGATGGAAAGGGAAAGAATAAGAAATTTTTCGATAATTGCCCATATAGATCATGGGAAATCTACCCTGGCGGATCGTTTTCTTGAAATAACCGGGGCTCTTTCCAAAAGAGAAATGGAAGAGCAGGTTCTGGATTCCATGGATCTGGAAAGGGAGAAGGGAATAACGATAAAAGCTCACTTTGTAAGGCTGGAATATAAATATAAAGAAGAGACTTATTATCTAAATCTCATTGATACCCCGGGCCATGTTGACTTTAGCTATGAGGTATCCAGGAGCCTTGCTGCCTGCGAAGGAGCACTCCTTGTGATAGATGCCTCTCAGGGGGTGGAGGCACAGACCATTGCAAATACATATCTTGCGATTGAGAATGACCTTGTTCTTATTCCTGTAATAAATAAGATAGACCTTCCTAACGCAGATGTAGATAGGGCTTTAACTCAGCTTGAATCCATAATAGGAATCCCTGCAAAAGAGGCAATTATGGTAAGCGCAAAGTACGGAACAAACGTGGAGAAAGTGCTGGATGCTATAATTGAGAGGATTCCTCCGCCAGGAGGCAAAAAGGAAGGTCCTTTAAGAGCCCTTGTTTTTGACTCATGGTTTGATAATTATAGAGGAGTTATAACCCTTGTGAGAGTGGTTGATGGGAAGCTGGAACCAGGAATGAAGATAAAATTCATGCAGGGGGGAGGTATTCATGAAGTAACAGAGCTTGGCATTCTTACGCCGAAATATAAAAAAATTAATAGGCTTAATACAGGAGAGGCTGGACTTGTAATTGCCAGCATTAAAAACATAAGAGACGTGATGATTGGAGATACCATAACCGAACTGAACCGTCCAGCATCTGAACCGCTTCCGGGATTTAAGAGAATGAAACCAATGGTTTTTGCGGGTCTTTACCCTGCAGATGGATATAACTATGAAGACCTCAGAGATGCTCTTGAAAAACTTTCTTTAAACGATTCCTCAATAACCTTTGAGCCGGAAAACAGTCAGGCTCTTGGGATGGGGTTCAGATGTGGTTTTCTCGGAATGCTTCACAGGGAAATAATACAGGAGAGGCTGGAGAGAGAGTTCGGAATGAGAGTGATAACAACGGCACCGTCTGTGGGTTACAGGGTTTATACCAAAGTCGGCAAGGTTATGGACATAGAAAGCCCTGCAGAACTACCCCCAGTAGATAAGATAGAAAGGATAGAGGAGCCATACGTTGAACTTTTTATAATAACACCTGATGAGTATGTTGGTTCTGTTATGAAGCTTACAAGAGACAGAAGAGGGGTTCAGAAAAAAATGGAATATATTTCCCCTTACCG
>JAGHBF010000070.1 GCA_021161165.1 Candidatus Aminicenantota bacterium | reverse complement strand
GATAAAGTTTCTTCACTTCTTTTATTTTATAAATCATCTCCTGTGGCTCTTTTGATGGCTTCTCAAAAACAGGAAGATATTCATGCGCCAGAAGAAAAAAATTATATTTAATACTCCTTTTATACCAGAATCCGGTAGTTTTACAGTTATGCTGCCTCTTTATAATAAGTTCTTTTAGAACAAAACCTTGCTCTAAAAATATCTTTATTGTTTCAAAGCCTATAGGAAGAACACATCTGTTTTTTCTCGAATCCCCAATAAGCATAGCCAATTTGCCTCCAGGCTTCAGCACTCTGTAGCTCTCACTGGCGATTTTCTTCATAGCATCAAAAAACTCTTCGTAAGGCAGAGCTGAAAGATCCCCCTCCACTTTAGAACTATATTTGATTATTCCTGAATACGGAGGATGGGTACAAATCAGATCAACTTTTTCATTGATTTCGGACAAATCTCTTGCATCTCCAACGTAAACCTCAGGTTCGTAAATTTTCCTGCCTTCTCTGAGATGTTCTGGTATGTTAAATTTTAAATTTCTCTTGGTTAATTCTATTGCAACAGGATTTATGTCTTTTGCTATACATCTTCTTCCCAACAACTTCGCCTCTATAGCTGTAGTTCCACCACCAACAAAGTAATCAAGAACTAAATCCCCTGGTTTTGAATACCTCAAAATGATATTTCTGGGGATGTATGGAGACCAATTCCCTCTATATCGAGAATCATGTGTTGCCCAATTCCCTCTTTTTTTAAAACTCCATACAGAAGTGGACTCTAATCTAAATCCTTTTGGTTCCCAGGACTTTATTTCCTTTTTTCCTTTTAAATTACTGATGTTTATCCCATATTCTTCTGTTATTATTTTCTCCAGTTGGTTGAATGATATTCCGAAAATTTTTCCTATTAGCGGGTCAGAAATCCCCTCTTGCTTTGCAGTGATTACCAATTCTTCGAATTTGTCCTGACCATGTATCTCTTTTATATGTCGACCTAAATTTTCAACCTTTTCGTCACAAATTGGACATATAGAATTTAAAATCTTTCTTTTAATATTTCGTTTTTCGGAATAAAAAAACATCTTCAAATTGAGTGTATCACATAAAAACGCTAATTCCCATACAAACGAAAGGGGGGAGGATATCCCCCCTTTACGTTATCTTGACAGTTCTTTCAGGGTTTCTACCAGAAGCTTCCAGAATTTTTCCACGCTTTCTATCTCAACTTTTTCGTCTGGAGAATGTGGATATTTTATTGTGGGTCCAAAGGAAATCATTTCCATATCAGGATAATTCTTCCCTATTATTCCAGTTTCGAGCCCTGCGTGGATGGCTGTAACCTCAGGTTCTTTTCCGAAAAGTCTTTTGTACACATTCTTCATAATATTGAGGATTCTGGACTCTGGTTTCGGAGTCCACCCGGGATAACCTTCAGGTTGCTCTGTTTCAGCTCCAGCCAGGTCGCCATGGGCTTTCAGCTGTTTACAAACAAAATTAAGAGAAGAATTTATAGAGCTTCTGCTCGATTCAATTATTTCAACAAAGCTATCATGGGTCTTTACTACAGCAAGGTTAGTTGAGGTTTCAACAAGCCCCTTCATTGCAAGACTCATAGCAAGAACTCCGTGGGGAAGGCTCATGAGAAAATCTATTATTTTCTTGCTTTCTTCTATGTATTCATTGGCTTCATAAGGAGAATATTCTATTTTAACTCCAGGGTCAGAGTACTGAAGCTCTTCCTTAACCTCAGAAAGCACCTTTTCAACAGCATCCTTAACCTTATTCTCGTCGGCAAAAATTATGGCTCTTGCCTCCCTTGGAATTGCATTTCTTTTATTTCCTCCGTCTATCAAAGATATTTTAGGATCCCCTATTTCATAAAGCACCCTGGAAAGAATTCTGATTGCGTTACCCCTTTGAAGGTGAATATCCACTCCTGAGTGTCCGCCTTTCAACCCTGAAACCTTTACTTCGAAACTCTTTCCAGATCCTCTGATCCTGGTTATTTTCATTCGGAATATCGTATCCCTGCCTCCTGCACAGCCGATAAAGAACACACCTTCGTCCTCGCTGTCAAGATTGAGAAGGTATTTTCCACGAAGAAACCCTGGTTTCAGGTTTGAAGCCCCTGTTAGACCCGTTTCCTCATCAACAGTAAGAAGAACTTCAAGGGGACCGTGCTCAATAGAATCATCCTCCAGAACAGCAAGAGCAGCTGCAACGCCTATGCCGTTATCAGCACCAAGGGTGGTCCCATCAGCTGTTATCCATCCATCTTCCCTTTTCACCCTGATAGCATCCTTCTCAAAATCAAAATCAACATCTGAATTTTTCTCACAAACCATGTCAAGGTGAGCTTGAAGCACAACCCCAGGGGCATTTTCTTTGCCCGCTGATGCCTTTTTCCTTATAATTACATTTCCAACCTCGTCAACCTGATACTCAAGACCTTTGCTCTTCGCAAAATTGATAACATATTCCCTTATTTTTCCCTCATTTTTTGAACAACGGGGGATTTTCCTGATTTCGTCAAAGTGTTTCCACACAATCTCTGGTTTTAAACCTTCGAATACCTTGTCCATTTTTTCACCTCCGGATAAAATTTAGATGATAAAAAGGAAACTGTCAAATGAAGAAAAACCTGGTAAAAATTTCAGTCTCTACCTTCCTTTTATACGGTGGTGTTGCTGTGCTTGTTTACTTTTCCCTGTTCTTAAAAGACCTCGGCCTGAATGATGCTCAGATAGGATTAATAGTCTCTCTTTTCTCCTGGACCGCCCTTTTCGTCAGGCCCGTAGGGGGTAAAATTGCAGATTCGCTCACAACAAAAACTCTTCTTCTCCTGGGTGCAGGACTCTTTTCTTTTTCACTTATAGGATTGGGGTTTGCAGGAAAAAACATCCCAGCAATAATTGCCCTCAGAATAGCTTCAGGGCTTGGATTTGCATGGTATGCCCTTGGTTCTCTTCTTCAAAGCGTTGAGGGAGAAGAACTAAAAAACTTTACAGGTAACGTATCAACTCTTTCTGTGTTTTATCTTTTACCTTATTTTGCATATCCCTTTATTGCTATAAAAATAGCCAGGTCTGCAGGATTCAAATGGATGTTCCTTTTTGCAGGATTTTTAGCCTTCCTCTCAATTCCGTTAATCCTTTCCATTAAAAACCCGAAAAGGAAACCCTCAGAAAAGAAAAAATTAAGAATAAAACCAGGAATAATTTTTCTTGGGGTTATGAATTTTCTTATGGGATGGTGTGTAAATATTGCCTTCCCCTTTGTTCCTCTTATAGAAAAAATAAGGCCCGGGATTGAAACAGGACTTTTCTTTACGATGGTTTCAGCAGTTGCGGTAGCAATAAGGGCCTATATCGGAAGAAAATTTTCTTTTTGGGGAAGACCGGCAGCTCTCATACCTGGATTTCTGGGGTATGCATGTGGATTTTTCGCTGCCTATTTTGCAAGGAATACTCTTGAATTCATGGCAGTTGGAATTCTTATAGGCATAGGAGTGGGAATCGTATACCCAAATGTCACCGCAATGACTCTCAGATGTGCGGACCAGCGGTACAGAGGAGTAACCATGGGGTTTGTCTCATCAATGGGGGACCTTGGATTCTGCACAGGTCCTATAATATTCGGCTATCTTTCATTTAAATTAGGCCTATTAAACTCCTTCCTTCTATGGGCGGCAATAATGGCCACAATTCCCCTCATAATAGTCACTTCATTTGGAAAAACCGTAAAGAGATAATTCTTTCTCTTAAATCATTTAGAATCTATTCCTGTTGTCCCCTGAGTAAATTTATAAAAAGGTCAAATATAAAATCTTGGGGATTTCATAAAAAATAGAAGTAAAAAAAGGTGGTGCCGAGGGCGGGACTCGAACCCGCACGGGCTTCAACCCACCAACACCTCAAGCTGGCGCGTCTGCCAATTCCGCCACCTCGGCACCGCAATCTATTTCTTTGTGTCCGTCTTCTCGCTTACAACAGATTTTTGTAAAACGGAACCAGGTTGTGCCTTCGAAGAAAGCACATATAAAGAAACAGATGTAATAATGAATAGTGTTGCAAGCACCGCTGTAATCTTAACAAGCACTGTTGTAGCCCCTCTTGGCCCAAAAACAGTGGAACTGCTAGAACCACCGAAAACAGCTGCAATATCAGCCTTCTGACCACTCTGCATCAAAATAGCTATGATGAGCAGTATAGAAATAATTACATGAAAAACAAGAATAACGCTATACATTATTTTTTCTCCTTAAATGCCTTAAGTCCAGCAAGGATTATATCATAAAAACTGTGGGGTTTCAAGGAAGCTCCTCCCACAAGGACTCCGTCAATGTGGGGTTGAACCATTAGCTGATATGCATTTTCTGGTTTCACTGAACCGCCGTATAAAATTTTAATTTTACTGCCAAGAAATTCGCTTATAAAAGAATGCACCTCTTCAGCCTGATCGGGAGAAGCAGTTTTTCCTGTCCCTATTGCCCAAATTGGCTCATAGGCTATTATCACTTTATTTATATCCACATTGGAAAGGTCCGAATCCAGCTGAAATTTAATCTTGTCCATTGTCCTTCCCGCCTCTCTCTCGGCAAGATGCTCTCCTATACAGAGAACTGGCTTCAATCCATAGGAAATAGCTGACTTCAATTTTAGATTTATCAATTCATCGGTTTCGCCGAAAATATTTCTTCTCTCCGAATGGCCAATTATTACATATTCAACCCCTACATCCAGAAGCATCTCTGCAGAAACTTCCCCTGTAAAAGCTCCCTTCTTCTCCCAGAAAAGATTCTGTGCTCCAACCTTTATATTGCTTCCCCTTGCCTCATCAACAACAGAGGGGATGGTAACAAAGGGAGGGAAGATAACGATGTCGGCATCCAAACCCTTAGCCTTAGGGGAAATTTCTTTTACAAATTGCCTTCCTGATGTAGGGGTATGATTCATCTTCCAGTTTCCAGCTACAAATGGCCTCATTTCTCCTCCAGCGCTTCAATACCAGGCAATTTCTTACCGGAGAGAAACTCAAGGGAAGCTCCTCCCCCTGTTGAAATATGAGTAATTCTATCAGAGACACCAGCTTTCTTCACTGCAGCAGCGGAATCTCCTCCTCCTACTATGGAAAAGGCGTTAGAATCGGCTACTGCTAATGCAATTGCTCTGGTTCCATGAGAAAATCTTTCTATTTCAAAAATTCCCATAGGTCCATTCCATACAATCATTGAAGCATTCTTTATTTTTTCTGAAAAAAGTTTCTCTGTTTCAGGTCCAATGTCAACCCCTATCCATCCATTCTCTATTTCTTTCATTACTTTTATTTCTGCATCCTCCTTTATTTCTCTAACGCAGCGGTGGTCCACTGGAAGGAGAAATTCTATCCCTCTTCTTACAGCTTCATCCATTATAGCTTTAGCTTCATCCAGCATCTCTTCTTCCACAAGAGAATTTCCCACAGGAAAACCCTTTGCCTTTAGAAAGGAGTAAGCCATCGCTCCACCAATGAGAATTCTGTCCGCATGCTTCATCAGACTCTTTAAAACAGGTAATTTATCAGAGACCTTTGCCCCTCCTGTAATAAGAACGTATGGGTGAGACGGCTCAAAAAGTGCTTTAGACAGATTTTCAAGTTCCTTCTTTACAAGAAACCCTGCTCCTTTCTCCTGTATCAAGGAAGGCACTCCGCAAACTGAAGCATGGGCTCTGTGAAGAGTTCCAAAGGCATCATTAATATAAACTTCTATTCCCTTCACCAGCTCCTTTGAAAAGTCCGGGTCGTTCTTTTTCTCTCCGGGGTGAAATCTCAGATTTTCCAGCAAAAGGATTTCTCCTTGCTTTAGACTGGCTTTCATTTTCTCAACCTCTGGACCCACCACTTCTCCGGGAAATTTCACTTCCTTGCTAAGGATCCAGGAAAGCCTCTCTGCCACAGGTTTCATTGAAAGTTCAGGAACAATTTTTCCTTTGGGTCTCCCAAGATGGGAAGCAGCTACTATCCTCGCTTTCTTTTCGATAAGGTAATTTATCGATGGGAGGGCAGCGATTATTCTCGTATCGTCTGCTACCCTTCCATCCTTCAAAGGAACATTAAAGTCAACCCTGAGAAAGACCAGTTTCCCTTCCACAGAAATCTGGTCAAGGTATCTCATAACTTACTCCCCACCATTTCAGTAAGTTCTGCGAGTCTATTGGAATATCCCCACTCGTTGTCATACCAAGCCACCACCTTCACCAGATGTCCTCCTATAACCTTTGTTAGAGGAAGATCCACCACAGCAGAATAGGGATTCATTATATAATCTGTAGAAACAAGAGGTTCGTCGGTAACTGCAAGAATTCCTTTAAGCTCTCCTTCGGATGCCTTTTTGAATGCCTCGTTTACAGTCTCTTCTGTAGCCTCTTTTTCCACATCAACGACAAAATCTATAAGAGATACATCAGGAGTGGGAACTCTTATTGAGATTGCATGAAGTTTTCCCTCAAGATGGGGAAGAACTTCCATTATAGCCTTTGCGGCCCCTGTGGTAGTGGGGATCATTGAGAGTGCTGCTGCGCGTGCCCTTCTGAGGTCCTTGTGGGGGAGGTCAAGAATTCTCTGGTCATTTGTATAAGAATGAACCGTTGTCATCTGACCGTATTTTATTCCGAAATTCTCATCTAAGACTTTGGTCACAGGAGCAAAGCAATTTGTTGTACAAGAGGCATTTGATATTATGTGGTGATTGGCAGGGTCGTATTGGTTATGATTAACACCGAGAACTATTGTTATATCGGGACCTTTTGCCGGCGCCGAAATTATGACTTTTTTAACGCTCCCTCTCAGGTGTTTCGCTGCATTTTCCCGGTCTCTGAATTTTCCTGTTGATTCTATAACAATATCAACCCCATATTCTTCCCAGGGAATTTCTGCCGGGTCTTTCACAGAGAAAACCCTTATTTTCTTGCCATCCACTATTATGTTTTCATCATCGCAGGAAACTTCCCTGTCAAATTTACCCATCACAGAATCATATTTCAAAAGATGGGCAAGGGTTCTCGAATTTGTGATATCATTTATTGCCACAACTTCAAAATCCCTTATCCCATAGGAAGCTCTGAAGAAATTTCTTCCTATTCTTCCAAATCCGTTTATACCTATTTTTACAGCCATAACTCACCTCCTGTTCGTTCTATAAACAATCTTATGGATTTAGGTTTTTCTTGTCAACTGGATTTTTTCATAGGATAATTTGGGATATGGAGGTAAACATGTTAGACGAAAGGATAATCACAAAAGCAATAGTTAAAACTTACATGGACAAACTCTTAGACTATGTAGAAACCGATGTTGCAATCGCCGGAAGTGGACCCTCCGGCATGACCGCTGCCTATTACCTGGCAAAAGCCGGAGTTAAAGTGGTAATATTCGAAAGAAAGCTCAGCATAGGTGGTGGAATGTGGGGTGGCGGGATGATGTTTAACTCAATTGTGGTTCAGGAAGAAGGAAAAGCAATCCTTGATGAGCTTTCCATCCCTTATAGAGAATTTGAAAAAAATTACTATGTTGCAGACTCCGTGCTTTCCACCACCATACTGGCATCTAAAGCTATTCTTGCAGGGGCAAAAATTTTCAACGGTATATTCGTAGAAGATGTGGTTTTAAAGGAAGGAAAAGTCAGCGGAGCGGTGATAAATTGGTCTGCTGTAGATGTAGCCGGGCTTCACGTTGACCCTCTGACTATATACTCGAAATTCATAATAGATGCTACAGGCCACGCAGCGGAGGTAGTAAAGGTTCTTCAGGAAAAAAGCAAGGTAAGGTTAAAAACCCCGTCAGGCAAGATGGAAGGAGAAAGGTCTATGTGGGCCGAAAAGGCCGAAAGCTTCGTGGCTGCAAATACAAAAGAGGTATTTCCGGGACTTTATGTCTCTGGAATGGCAGCAAATGCTGCCTTTGGAGGACCGAGGATGGGACCCATTTTCGGAGGCATGCTTATCTCCGGAAAAAAGGCGGCCCAATTAATAATCTCCAAATTAAAGGGGGAATAATGGCAAAAAACAAAAATCTCCCCTTTGAAGAGCCAATCGTGGCTCTAAGGGATGAAATAAGAAGATTGCAGACAAAAACCGACGAAGAGTCAAGAAAAGAAGAAGCCAGGTTAATGGAAGAATTAAAAAAGGAATGGGAAAAACTTGTTTCCTCCCTTAACAGATGGCAGAAAACTCTTTTAGCTCGACATCCCCAGAGGCCTTATACCCTGGATTATATCTATTCCCTTTTTGACGACTTTGTTGAAATTCACGGTGACAGAAGATTTGCAGATGACCCTGCAATAGTAGCAGGGTTCGGCTTTTATCATGGAGAATCGGTAGCAATTGTTGGGCATCAGAAGGGAAGAACCACACAGGAAAGAATAAAAAGGAATTTCGGGCAGGCAAATCCTGAAGGATATAGAAAGGCCTTAAGGGTAATGAAACTGGCAGAAAAATTTAACCGTCCTGTAATAACATTCATAGATACTCCAGGAGCTTATCCAGGAATAGGTTCAGAAGAAAGGGGACAGGCAGAAGCCATAGCATACAACTTAAGGGAGATGGCAGGGTTAAGAATACCAACAATTTCTGTAGTAATAGGAGAGGGAGGAAGCGGTGGAGCTCTGGGAATTGGTGTAACCGACAGAATTTTAATGCTCCAGTTTTCCATCTACTCAGTTATCTGTCCGGAAGGCTGTGCGGCCATTCTATGGCGAAACCAGGAAGCTGTTGAAGAAGCTGCTGAAAATCTCAAATTAACAGCAGAGGACCTTTACGAGTTCGGAATAGCAGATGAGATAATCCCCGAACCGCCTGGTGGAGCACATAGTTTCCCTGATGTGGCCTACAAAAACGTCGACAAAGCCATCCAGAAGCATCTTAAGGAATTAAAAGACATGGCCCCGGAAGAAAGGATAGAAAAGAGATACGAAAAGTTCCGCAAAATGGGGGTTTTCTTTGAAAAAAGTTCAAAAGAATAAGGCATTTTTCACAATATCAGACAGTCTCGTTCCCTCCTTCGACAGTCTTCCCGAATTCAAGGGGATTATTGGCCAGGATCAAGCGCTTAAAGCCCTTGAAATAGGGCTCAATCTCAAGAAAAAGGGTTTTAATATTTTTGTTGCAGGAGAACCCGGAACAGGCAGAACCTCTGCAGTAAAATCCTATCTGGATTCCATTGCAAGCAAATTAAAAACGCCTCCTGACCTCTGCTTTGTAAATAACTTCCGTGACCCCTACTCTCCCCAGCCTATTCTTATGGAAGCAGGAAAAGGGAAGGATTTCAAGGAAGAGTTTGAACGGGGAATAAACTCTCTTATAGATTTTGTGAGGAAATTAAAGGATTCAAAAGAACTGAAAGAAGCAATAGAAAAATTCCAGAAAGAATACAACGAAAAACATTCCCATATGATAAAAAGAGTGGAAGAAATTGCAAGGAGAATGGGATTTGCCCTCCAGCCATCTCCGCAGGGGATTGCAATTATACCTATGAGGAATGGTAAGCCTTTGCCGCCAGAAGAATTTGCAAAACTTTCTCCTGAAGAAAAGGAAAAAATTTCAATAGAAAGACAAAAACTGGAAGATAAGCTCGGTAAACTATCTGAAGAAAAAATAGCTCTTGACAGAAAATTCAGGGAAAGACTGGAAAAGGTAAAAAGGACTGTGGTAGAAAAACACTGGAAAGAAGAATTCACCTCACTCAGGAAAAAATTCCCAAGAGACAATGGAATTCTTGAATTTTTAAACTCTGCCAGGGAAGATTTTCTCTCCAGCATAGAGGAGATAGAGAATGCAAAGGAAGAGGCTATTGACACCATAAAAAGGAAGTATTCTATAAACCTGGCCGTTGATAATTCAATGACAAAAGGAGCACCTGTTATTGTAGAAAACAACCCCACATACAGAAACCTTATAGGTTCAATAGAAAGAGAACCAGTCTATGGAACATATATTACTGATTTTACAATGATAAAACCCGGCTCATTAATAAAAGCAAATGGAGGATTTCTTATTATACATGCGGAAGACCTCACGAATGCTCTTGTCTGGAGAAGCCTGAAGAAGTCCCTGATAACCGAATCTGTTCAAATAGAGGACCTTGAAAGCCTTCTTAATCCTATTTCCGTAAAGAGTATAAAGCCTATGCCTGTTCCTCTTGATGTAAAAGTTATACTTATCGGGTCTTATTATCATTACAACATGTTTTACAACCTTGATGTAGAATTTAGAGAAATCTTCAGGATCAAAGCCGAGTTCGATTGGACAATGGATCTCAATAAAAAGAATGTTGAACATGCAGCAAGCTTCTTTAAATACTACTGCCAGGAACACGGCCTACTCTCCCTTAACAGGGAAGCGTTCAAAGAACTTCTACGCTACTCCTCAAGGATTGCAGGCGAAAGGGATAAAATAAGCACGAACTTCGGATTATTGATAGAAATAATATCAGAAGCTGATTATTACGCCAGGAAGAAAAAAAGAAGAGAAATTTCTCCTCAGGACATAAAAGAAAGCATCAAGGCAAGAGAACTTCGCTCTTCTCTATTTAAGAAAAAAGACAGGGAAATGTTCAAAAAAGGACTGATCAAGGTAGAAACCTCGGGGAAAAAGGTCGGGCAGATTAATGGCCTCACTTACATAAAAATAGACGGATTAAGCTTTGGAAGACCTATTAAAATAACCGTCTCTGTTGGTCCAGGCAAGGAAGGTATAGTTGACATAGAAAGAGAAGCTGCCCTTTCAGGGCCAATTCACACGAAGGGAGTACTCATTCTCAACGGACTTCTGGTTAATGAACTGGCAAAGGAATTTCCGCTAACCCTTTCAGCAAGACTGGTATTTGAACAGAGCTACAGCGAAATAGATGGGGACTCAGCTTCAGCTGCAGAATACATAGCCATTCTATCAGCCCTTTCGGATTATGGAATAAAACAAAATTTTGCTGTGACAGGTTCCATCAATCAGAAAGGGGAAATTCAGCCTATAGGTGGAGTCAACGAAAAAATAGAAGGCTTCTTTGAAGTTTGTAAAATCAGAAATGCCAAAGGAAAGTGTGGTGTGGTAATACCAGAGGATAACATAGCTGACTTAAACCTGAAAGATGAAGTCCTTGAAGCTATGGAAAAAGATAAATTTGAGATATATGCAGTAAAAAACGTAAGAGAACTGGCAGAGTTTATGATGGAAGAAAAATTCCAGAACATAAAGAACAGGGCAGGAGAAAAGTTAAAATACTTCTATTCCATATCAAAGAATGAATAGCAGAGAAGGAAAAGACCCTGAAGAATATTACACTGAGGGCTTGTCTTACTCTGTAAAAGGGAATTTCAAAAAAGCAATAGAGCTTTATTCCAGAGCAATAGATTTAAAGCCCAACTTTCCTGAGCCCTATTTTGGAAGAGGTCTTGCCCATCTCATAACAGGAAATTACGAGAAAGCTATAAAAGATTTCACCAAAGCAATTGAGATTGACCCCTCCTATGCAAAGGCTTATAACAGCAGGGGGATTGCCAGAGCAATTATGGGAAATTTCGCTGAGGCAATAAAGGATTATTCTAAGGCTATAGAAATTGACCCTCTCTTTTCAGAAGCATATTACAACAGGGGAATTTCGCTTGCAAACTCTGGAAAAACTGAAGAGGCAATTAAAAACCTTGAAACTGCTATAAAATTAAAACCAAACTACGCAGCAGCAATGGCCAACCTTGGAATAATCTATTACTCAAAGGGGAAAAAACAGAAGGCTAAAGAATGGCTAGAAAAAGCCCTTGAAATAAGGGATTTGCTGACAGAGGAAATTCTGAGGGAAGCGGAAAAACTGCTGGAAAACCTGTAGAGCGCAGGGGATATAATTCACTTAAATTGTTTAAAAATACTTTCTTCCAGTGTCCAACATCAGTGTCTGTCACCTTTTCAAAGTGGCCAACATCAGGGTCTGTCCCTCTCGTTATATTGGAGTCTGTCTCTCTTTTTGACACATATTTGAAAAAGTTTTAAAATAACCCACATGAATGAAAAAGAACTTTTAGAAAAACTATGGAAAAAGGGCAAAGAATTTCTTGGTGTAAAATACCCTATTATTTCGGGAGCAATGACATGGATTTCGGACCATAGTCTGGTTTCTGCTGTAAGCGAAGCGGGCGGATTCGGCGTCCTTGCTGGAGGAAACAGTCCTGCAGAATGGCTCGCAGAGGAGATTGATAGAGTTCGTTCTTTAACTGACAAACCCTTCGGGGTTAATCTGATAGTAATAGCGCCTAATTACAAAAAACACTTAGAGGTGGTAAAAGAAAAAAAAGTAGATTTTATTATCTTCGCGGGGAACTTCCCAAGGGATAAAGAAATAGCTCAAATAAAGGAAACAGGAGCAAAAACAATAGCTTTTGCATCCAATGAAACCAGTGCAAAAAGACTTATATCAAGAGGGATAGATGCCCTTATACTGGAAGGAAACGAGGCAGGTGGACATGTCGGCTATGTGTCTCTTGTGGTCCTTCTCCAGCAGGTTCTTTTTAAATTCAGGGACACAGTCCCCATTTTCACTGCGGGAGGAATTGCAACAGGGGAAATGGCAGCTCACCTTCTCCTGGCAGGTGCCTCAGGGATTCAGATGGGCACTATTTTCGCTGTATCTAAAGAAAGCAAAGCTCATCCAAAATTCAAAGAAAGATACATTAAAGCTAAAGCAAGGGAAGCAGTAGCCACTCCTCAATTCCATCAGGCATTGAGGGTCGTTCCAGTAAGAGCCATAAGGAACAAAGGAATGGAGAGGTTCTCAGAACTTCAGATAGAACTTATAGAAAAAATCAAACGAGGAGAAATATCCCAGATAGAGGCTCAGTACGCTGTTGAAAAATTCTGGGTCGGTGCTCTGAGAAGGGCCGTTGAAGAAGGAGATATTGAAACAGGGTCTCTTATGGCAGGACAGAGTGTAGGTCTGGTCAACAAAGAAATGTCCGTCAGGGAAATTATAGACTACATTATTGAAGGCATTTTGAAGGAACTTCGCCATGTCAAGAACATGGTTTGTTTGGATTGACTTTTAGCTCCTTTTTTTAAAAAGCAGAAAAAAGAGAAAAACAAGACCTGCTCCAATTATCCCTGAAAGAACGTAGGAAACAACGGGGGGCAATCCTATTATCGTGTAGTCTGCAAAGGGTGCTTTCCACAAATTGTAAAATTTTTCAACCCCCTGAGGAACAAAACCGAGAATCTGTTTGAGTTCTTCTTTTCCCCATTCACCCCAGGCACCCCTGGCAAGCAGTCCTAAAGGAACAAGGATAAGAGCTATCAGCAGTACTTTAACTTCTCTCTTCATTTCTTTTTTTTAAAAAACTCAAAATGGCAAGATTCAGTATCCCCTCAATCGGACCAAAAAATATCAGTGCCGGAACAAGCATAGCTGGGAAGGTGATTGCTGGACCGTATGGGAAATAAAGCGGTCTACCACCGGAAGAAAAAAGAAGAGGTTGAATGGAAAGAAAAATCGCTGCAGTCAGGGCGGAGGTAACAAGAGAAAAATATCCTGCTACAAAATATGAGAGCTTTTCCCATTTTTTAAACACCTTCCATATCCAGTAACCTACAAAGGCGGGGACAACAGCCATGGAAAGAACGTTTGCGCCATAAGCTGTTATTCCTCCATCCCCAAAAAGAAGTGCCTGAATAGCAAGGACAATGGAAAGGGCAGCTGTAGCTCTCCAGGGGCCAAAGAATATTGCTATAAGAGAAGCACCGAGGGCATGTCCTGAACTTCCTCCGGGTATAGGAATGTTTATCATCATCACCACAAATGAAAGAGCGGAAAGCAGTCCAAGTCTGGCTACAGATTCTTCCTTTATAACCTCTCTGAAGGACTTATAAATTAAGGGAATGCTTATCCCATAGGTAACGATACATGTTTGAGGGGAAAGGAATCCATCAGGTATGTGCATTTTTCTCTCTCCTTTTCCAGTCCCTGATGAGAACCAGAACTCCAAAAATCCCAAATATTACGCTTACCCCTGTCAATAATTTCAACCATAATGGTTGAGGAGAACGAACTATAGGTGCATGCAATGTTTCATCCACCATCACATCCGCAACAATACCGTGCCCGTTTCCATCGTTTATAACAACCTGCCACCTGCCGGGTCTGTCAGGGAAAAAAGAGAACCGACCTTCCTGGTCAGTCCTCCCTTTCTGAAATTCAACAACCTCCCCAGGAGCAAACACCTTTACAAAACCATTCTTCATAGGCAAAGGTGATATTCCTTCGTACCATACTTCTATGGTTATTCCACCGTTTCGCACTCTATAGCTAACATTATGGGCTGACAGAGAAGAACAAACAAGCAAAAGAATTAATACTAATTTCAAAGAATTTTTCATTCATTTCACCTCGAATGTAAGTGTGGCTGAATAGTTTA
Source organism: Candidatus Aminicenantota bacterium (assembly GCA_021161165.1). GTDB lineage: Bacteria > Acidobacteriota > Aminicenantia > S016-38 > S016-38 > S016-38. Next base: position 1,757 of record JAGHBF010000070.1, on the reverse strand, counting down.
CCCTATGGGAAACAAGAATCATCCATTCTCCAGGGTTTGAAATCTTTATTTTTGCTATCCCATCAGAATTGCTCCTTGTCATCACTGGAAAGGCATCCTCAACTGGCTTATAGCCTGAATAAGTTGCATAGACGAAAGTAGAAAGAGGTTTACCTTCAAAAATAATCTTTACCGGGAGATATTCTCCTGGCCTTATTTCTTCAGGATTTTTCAGGGGTATTATTTCCACCCTGAAACCGCAATTTCGGGAGGGATCTGTGGTTTTCTTCCCCACCTGCAGAATTGTCTTTGCGTACTTTCCGGATGGTCCGTAAGGTTCACCAGCCTTTCTTACACTCTCCGTACATATTACATAGGTTCCCTCAACATCTGCATTGATTTTACCTGCTCCTTTTTCAGGAATAAGAATAACCTTTTTCCCATCCGGCCTGTAAACTTCTACTTTTTTAAACATTTTCTGGTAATTTTCCTGGAGATTAACAACCCTTTCTTCTATGGATAGATATTTGTGTCCATATCCTATATAATAAATAGCTTTCTCACCGGGATTAATCCTGTACCTGTCAAGTGTTATCCAGAGAGAATGAGCGAACGAAAAACCGGTTATTAAAAACAAAATTGTAAATACAACGGAAATCTTTCTCATCTTAACCTCCTTTAATATTTATAATTGAAACCAACAGAGTAAGTTCTACCCTGTCTAAAATAGGGACTGTCCTTTTCAATTTTTTCATCAAGCAAATTATCAACTGCAACGAAAAAGTTTAGTCCTTTATAAAGCTTTTTACTTATTTTCATATCTATAAGATGATTCTCACCAATCTTGTCTGTATTAGAAGTATTGGTGAACCTTGACCCTATATATTTAGCTGCAATATTGAAATTTAACCCAAGTCTGGAATTGTAGTAATTGGCCATAAAATTAACGCTATGATGAGGCGAATACGGAAATTCTTTTTCAGTAGAAGAAATTCTGGTATTTAAAAATGTATATCCCGCATTTACTGTAAAACTTCTGCCAAAGCTCTTGCTCAATTCTATCTCAATCCCCTGGCTGAAACCTTTTTCAATATTTACTGATTTATAAACAGGTTTCCCATCAATATACACTCCCGTCTTTTCAGAGGCTATCATGTCCGTAAGGTCATTTCTGAAAAGTGAGATTCTTACCCCAAAACTACCGGAAAATCCATGCTCAAGGTCAAAATTGTATCCCCAGGAATGCTCAGGCTTTAAGTCGGGATTTCCTCCTAACCAGAAACCACCTGCCCATGGATGATAGTATGTCTTCTCGTAAAGCTGAGAAAGTGTAGGTGCTACGAATCCTTTACCAATTGATGTTCTTATCCTTGTGTTTTCTCCTGCACGAACCAGGATTCCGGCTTTAGGGACAAAAACCGTTCCCCATCTATCATGATTATCCATACGGAAGGCAACTACAATATTCACACGGTTGGACAAAGTCACTTCATCCTGAGCATAAAAACTGCTAATGCGCTGGGATTTAGTCCCCTCTATAAGAGTATAAGTTATGGTGTCATATCTGCTTTCGGCTCCGAGGGTTAAAAGGTGGTTATTTCCAAGGAGCCTCATATATTGGATCTCACCACGGGATGTTGCCTCATCCCATGTTCTTGAATCCCTGCCAGGTCTTGCATCCAATCTGTTTGACTTCAGGAAAAATCCTTTTACACTTAAATAAGAATTTTTACTAAGTGTTGAATCCCAGTTTAAGTTGAGATTAAATCTTTCATCTT
>JAGHBF010000103.1 GCA_021161165.1 Candidatus Aminicenantota bacterium | reverse complement strand
TTATGAAAGATTTCCACAGGCTGGCGGAAAGAATGCAGGTGGTTCATTTCTTTAATTATCCGCGTCGTCCTCAAAGCAATAGCTACATAGAAAGATTTAATAGAATGCTGAAGGAGGAATTTCTAGTTTATCACCTGGATGAACTCGTAACAGATGTAGACGCTTTCAATAGAAGGCTAATGGAATGGTTGGTTTTCTATAATACTCGAAGACCTCATCATTCCCTTTCCCTTCGTTCTCCGGTAAAATATATTATTGAAGAATATAATTTTTCCCATATGTTATGGACTTATACAACCCCTTTAAAATTCACTACCATTGAGGTAAAATATTGACTCAAGGAGGTAGAAATGTTTGCAACTATAGAAGAGGCCCTGCAAGACCTAAAAGCAGGAAAAATGGTGATCGTTGTAGACAGCGAGGATAGAGAAAACGAAGGCGACCTAGTAATGGCCGCAGAAAAAGTAACTCCAGAAGCCATTAATTTTATGGCAAGCAAAGCAAAAGGGCTTATTTGCGTTTCTATTACAAGAAAAAGAGCCGAAGAACTTAATCTACAACCCATGGTAGCAGACAATACTGCTCCTTATAAAACAGCTTTTACTGTTTCTGTTGATGCAGTTGAAGGAACCACCACTGGAATATCCGCCTTTGATAGAGCTATAACAATTAAAAAATTAATAGACCTCAATACAAGACCGGAGGACCTTGCAAGACCCGGGCATGTATTTCCCATCATTGCAAGGAAGGGAGGAGTCCTTGAAAGAACAGGACATACTGAAGCATCCCTTGACCTGGCAAGACTTTCTGATCTTTACCCGGCTGGAGTAATGTGTGAAATAATGAACGAGGATGGAACAATGGCACGTCTTCCCCAACTTGAAAAATTTGCTGAAAAATATGGGCTGAAAATAATCAAAATAGAAGATCTTATAAAATACCGCCTGGAAAGGGAATACCTTGTAAAAAAAGTAGCAACCACAGACCTGCCGACAAAGTACGGACATTTCACCCTTCATCTTTTTGAGGACATAATCCATCATCACACCTATTTAGCACTTGTCAAAGGTGAAATAAAGAAAGATGAACCCGTTCTTGTAAGAGCCCACTCAATGTGCCTTACCGGGGATATTTTTGGTTCTTTGAGATGTGATTGCGGAGACCAGTTACACAGGTCTATGGAAATAATAGAAGAGGAAGGGAAAGGAGTTGTACTTTATATACCTCACCACGAAGGAAGAGGAATAGGATTAAGCAATAAAATAAAAGCTTATGCACTACAGGACCATGGATTTGATACCGTGGAGGCAAACGAAAAACTCGGCTTTAAAGCGGATGAGAGGGATTTTGGAATGGGAGCTCAGGTTCTTAGAGCACTTGGAGTGCAGAAAATGAGGCTTTTAACAAATAATCCAAAAAAATTTGTAGCACTCGCGGGGTATGGACTGGAAATAGAGGAAAGGGTACCTATAGAAGTGCCACCCAATAAGGTGAACAAAAAATATCTCAAAACCAAAAAGGAAAAACTTGGACACGATCTTAAGATGGTGTGAGAAGAACAATTGCCATTATATATATTATAATCTCCGCTTTTCTTTGGGGAGTATCATTTCCATTGGTTAAATCAGCTCTTTACAGGGTTTCTCCCCTGGAATTATTTTTCCTGAGGTTCCTTTTCTCTGCGGTTCTGGTTCTCCCGTTTCTGGACAGAAGAGTAATTAACAAGGCATTTATAATATTGGGATTTTTAAACTCCGCAGCTTTTCTAATAGAATTCGTGGGGCAAAAATACACCACTGCTACAGAAGCTGCTCTTATAACCATTGCCATTCTCCCTCTTGTAGCAATAATTTCCTTTACAATAGGAGAAAAGCTAAACTTCAAGAAATCGTTAGCCGCTATTTTAACCATAGCTGGAGCTGTGATAATAATTACAAGACTTGATTTAAAAAACTTAAGCTTCTCCTCAGTTAAGGGAAACATATTAGTGTTTATAGCCACCTTTTTATGGGCAGTATTCACTGTATTATCCAGAAAAATTCAGAAAGAAGGGATGGAAAAAACCAGTTGGATGGTAATCTTCTGGACAGGAATTTTTGCACTTCCTTCTGCTGCATTTACCAAGATTAACATCAGCTTATACTCCGTATCCGTGGCTATCATACTCGCCGTTTTTTGCACCATTCTTGCCTTTTACCTCTTCCTTGAAGCAATGAAGGTTATTGATGCAACTACAGCAGAAATTATCATTACTCTGCAACTTGTTTTTGCTCTTATCCCCTCCATAATATTTCTCGGGGAAAAATTAACCTTGCCGATAATACTGGGAAGCATTCTTACCATTTCCTCAATACTTCTGGTGGCAAAGGAGGAAGGATGAAAGCCGTAATAATAGGAGCGGGTCCTGCAGGACTTTTTGCAACATATTATCTGACAAAGAAGGGAATACATGTTGCACTCATAGATAAAGGGAAAAGAGTAGAGGATAGAAAAGCAGGTAGAGACTCCGAACTTCTACACGGAATAGGAGGAGCGGGTCTTTTTTCCGATGGTAAATTAAATTATTCGCCGGACATTGGAACAAACCTTATTGAACTTATTGGAAGGGAGAAAACCTACCAATTAATGAAGGAAGTGGAAAAAATCTTTGAAGAGCTGGGAGTAAAAGCAAAAGACCCCGGAGATGAAGTGGAAGAATGGATGATAAAGGCGGCCAAGGAAGGAATTAGATATATCCCAGCAAGGCAGGCTCATATAGGCTCTGAGAAACTTCCTTTAATAATAGGAAAACTTGAGAAAATTCTGGAGGATTCCGGAGCGGAGATAAGGACAGAGGAAGAAGTTCTTTCTATTGACCACAAAATAAAAACGATTAAAACCACCAGAGGAGAAATATCTTTCGACAGATTATTGATAGCACCGGGAAGAAGCGGTGCCAGGTGGTTAAACAATATTGTCAATGAATTGAAAATAGATTTTGTTTATAACCCTGTGGATATAGGAGTAAGAATTGAAGTCCCAGCAATGATCATGGAAGAAATAACCAGGGTCACCTGGGACCCAAAAATTTACATAAACACCCCCACTTATGATGATTCCGTTAGAACCTTCTGTGTCTCCCCTTACGGGTATGTGGTGAGGGAAAAATACAAAAATTTCTCCCTTGTTAATGGTCATTCAAGAGGAGATAAAATGAGCGAAAATACCAATTTTGCTTTCCTTGTAAAGGTTTCCCTTACAGAACCTCTTGAGAATACAAATCAGTATGGGGAAGCTATCGCATTCGAGGCCACCACAATAGGAGGAGGAAAACCCATTATTCAGAGGCTGGAAGACCTCTTGAGGGGAAGAAGGAGCACATGGGAAAGAATCTCAAAGGGCTTCGTAAATCCCACGCTGAAAGATGTAACCCCGGGGGATATAGCAATGGCACTCCCTTATCGTTTCGTAAAGGATATAACAGAAGGACTGGAAAAACTTAACAATTTAATAAAGGGAGTTTTTTCAGTCCAAACTCTGGTTTATGCCCCTGAAATTAAATTTCACGGTCTGAGGATTCTAACTGACGAATTTCTTCAAACCAATGTTAAGGACATCTTCGTCGCGGGAGACGGGGCAGGATTGAGCCGCGGAATAGTGGGAGCTGCATCTTCAGGGCTACTCGCAGCAATGGGCATGGAAAAATAGTTAGATTTCTGGATTGTTTTTATTAGAACTCTATTCCAAATTTTTTATGTACAGGGAGAACAAGCACAACGACGAGAATTAAATACCATATCAACCAGTGCATGGAAATTCCCAGGAAACTAACCCTTGTCGAAGGATACTCAATCCTTATCCATTTTATCTTCGGATTCCTAATAAGAGGTTCCCATGGATAGAGGAGCATTTCTAAATTAGGGTACGAATAACGGATGGGACTCAAAACCTCTCCTCTTTTCTCTACTACAACCTCTTTCTCAAATTTCTCTCCTTCTCCTTCCAGGATTAGCTTCCATTTTCCCTTTTTCAGAATCCTAACCCGGAAGTCCACCTCATCAAGTGCGGGGACCCTGACTTTAACCTCCTGCTTATAAAACTGAGTGGGATGAAGATTAATATCTGTTCCACCATTGGTTTTTACCTTTACAATTACCTGCTCCTGCAGATTCAATGGTCTTACTCCGTATCTCCACTCCATCTGGACAAAGAGAAAAAACAACACAGGAAGAATAACGGTTATGGGCATCAGGTTCAAAAGAAAATACTTAAGAACGTTGAACATGGCAGAGAAAAACGAGATTAAAATAACTTTCCACTGGTCTTTATAAATTCTTATGGCGAGAATATCAGCTTTTATTCTGTTCTTTGCTCGCCTTATAAGTGCCGGTGACGAGACCCATTTATAGACCAAAAGCACAATAACTGCTGAAATAAAACTGAGCCAGAGTATACCCCAAAATGAAGGGAGGCTCTTGAATGGATATAGAATAATATCAGTTAACTTTGTGGAATATTTGACAAAAAATTCCATCAGGAAATATAACCGAGTCCCTTAAGTCTTTCTTCTTCTCCTCCTCCTCCTTCCCCTTCTTCTGTGTATTCCTTATCAATTAGGTGTTCAACTAATTCCTCAACAGAGGAATACCCTTTCTTTTCCACGAGTTCTTTTGCCTTTTCATAAGCTTCATCACTGATTTTGACTTTTTTTGCCATGTTATCCTCCTATACTAATGGTTTTCCCTTCATATCAGGGGGCGTTTCTATTCCGAAAAGCTTCAGTATTGTTGCAGGAACATCCCACATGGATGGCTTCCTGATTATTTTAAAATTACTCATAAAAGTTGCCATAACATTCGCAGGGTCTATACAATGGTCCCCGCTCCACCAGTCCATATTATCATAAACAGTTTTAGCGGTAAGGCCGCCTATTGCAGAAGAATTATCCATCCTGTAACTTCTATTAAATCCTATAATAAGGTCAGGGGCTCTGTAAAGGTAATCTCTGGAAAAAATATCTTCAGAGATAAATACTGCACTTATAGGCCTATCTCCTGTGTCCGAGTCCCTTAAAGCAAGAAGCTTCGCCTTTATCTCCTCCATTAAAGCTCTTTTCTGGGAAGGTTTCACTATACCATTTGCTTCTCTTCCCTCAAGGTTTAAATACAACCCATTTAGTCCGATGGAATATGCAACTGAAGAGTCCCAGTCTGCTACCTCCATAATTGTTGCACCATCATAATCCGATGTATTAAGTTTCAGATATCCCTCCTGCAGCAACCATGTATTAACATTGACTCTGCGTCTGAAGGGGTTAAAACCATGGTCAGAAATTATCATTATAGGAATATCACGAGGGACTTTATTCATAGTATAACCAACGATTTTGTCGAACCTTCTATAAAGTTCCAGAACCATATTTCCGTATTTTTTTGATTCTTCAGGATGATAATAAGGATGTTTGGGATCCCCAAGGGCCCAGAACATGTGCTGTCCCTGGTCCAGTGAGGAATAATAGAAGAAAAGCATTCCCTTTTTGAGGGAGAGGAATCTCTCAAGTTCATAATGATAAATTTTGTTGCTTTCATCCAGAATAGACATAAACTGAACTATAAAATCCCCTACACTGAAAGTTAAATTGCTAAGCGCTTTGGTATCAGCTGGCAATCCAAGTGTGTGGAAAAGGCCCAGTTTCTCTGCGAGTTCCTTTGCATAGGATTTTGGAGTCGAAATTGGGAGAGCCGGGTCTTTGGGATCCACACACAGAGGAGACATATACAATCTGAACTTTTCCTTTGCATCTAATAGAAGGAATCTTACTATTGCCTTAATTGATTGCACGTCAGGAATAACTTCAAAATTAAGCTCAACCCAGGGACTTAACTCGCCTTCTTTAAGAAGAATTTCATTCCCCTGAATGTCTATTCTCGCAGCCTTCGAACCTCTATCCAGGTAAACCTTAAACGGTATTGTAAGAGGTTCTTCTTCCTCTTTTAAGGGATTTGCAGGACCCTCTATTTCTGATTCCATTTCCCCATAGTCGTTGAAATAAGCATAATAAACTCTCGCTCCTGGAAGGTCTTTTTGTGCCTCCTTCTCGTCACTGGTAAAAAGATAATACGTCCCGTATGTTCCGAGAAGATCGGGTGTACCCATTCCAGCAAGAGTTCTGGCTTCGCTCTCTTCAGGGGGGTAATTTGAAGGAACTTTGAAAACTGTAGAATCTATATCAGCTGCTTCCAGGTATTCCCAGAATGCCCGACCTCCTCGATTAAGTATTATTTTTCCCCCTTTTAAGGGAATTCTCCAGCTTCCAAGCTTTACAAAATGACTGGCAGGAATTGAATCGGATTGAGAAAACTTGGGCATATATGTTTCAGGGTCCCTGTGAATAAAGTCATAAATGCCATATCCACCTGGGTCCTTCCCAGTGATAAAACTACCCCAGGCAACAGGACTCTGGGGAGGCGGAGTTGTATTCATCTTCTCAAGATAGCCTGTCTCAAGAAATTTTCGTATATTTGGGAGTTCTCCAGTTCTTGCCATCTGATATACAATGTGCGGGTCCATACCATCAAAACCTAGAACCAGAACCTTTTGATGCGCTCTGGTGCTAGCAAAAACGTTTCTCGAGAAAAAATAAGGAGCAGCAAATGCTGCTGCGGTAAGCTTTAAAAAATCTCTCCTTTTCATACTTTCACCCCCATATTTTCTCCCTCAACAAATGGAGGAGTTTTTACTCCAAACAGGTCATAAACGGTTGGGGGAACATCCGCAAGGGTGGGATATTTCTTTTCAATTTTCCTGTTACAAAAGAAAATCCCCGGGATCTGATCAGAAGTAAAACTATGGTCGGCACTCCATCTTCTGGTGTTATCCACAAATATATCTCCTCCAACCATACCTACAGCCGATTCCCAAGAAACTCTATAGCCAATTTTATATCCAACTATAAGGTCAGGAGCATTTTTGGTGTAAGGACCCCTGTAAATCTCTTCTTTAAGAAAAACCTTCTCTATTGGTTTCTGGCCTTTTTCCTCATCCATCAAAGATTCCAGTTTCTCCTTTATTTCTCTTTTGAGCTTTTCTGCTTCTTCTCTGGTTACTATGCCATGGGCCTCTCTTCCTTTGATGTTAAGGAAAATACCTGCAAGGCCAAATCCGTAGGCTTTTGTCCTGGACCAGTCCACTCCTTCATACCATTTTCCACTTTCAGTCCGCCCTTCCTTCAGCACTAAATATCCCTCTCTCCGGAGCCATTCGTTCACATTGAAACCGCGATTAAACTTGCCGAAACCATGGTCTGATACAATCATAATGATGTCGCTTTTCTTCAGTCTTTTAATCGTCTCCCCTACTATCCTGTCCGCATCTTTATACACATTGTAGATAGCTTCCCTTACTTCCTTTTTGTCACTGTCCTTCGGCGCTGGAGAATCAGGATCAATGTATCGCCAGAACATGTGTTGAATTCTATCAGTGTATTCAAAAACCGAAACAAGAACCCCATCTCCTGCCTTGGAAATGGCATCAAAATGGAATTTTTCTCTCTCTCTATTAGCATTATAAACCTGCTGAATATATCCCTCTTCGTCAAGAACACCTTCGTTCAATCCCCACGTGTCCTCAGCCATTCCAAGGGTTGCGAAGGGACCGTTCTTCTTCGCAAGATAGACAGCAAATATCGAAGGGTGAGAAAGGGGCATTGCGGGTTTCTCAGGATTGAGATTGATGGGTGACATATAAAGGCTTAAAGGGGAAAGAGAATGGAGATACCACTGGGCAATGCCTGATACTTTAACAATTCCTGCTTTAAAGTCCAGCCTGAACCATGGTGAAAGTTTCCCTTTCTGTATTACTATTTCCCCATCATCTGTTTTTATTTTTGCTCTGTTTGAGTCAACAGGTATTAACTGAAATCTCTTGTAAAGAATCTCTCCTTTTTTAAAGGGATTGGGAGGTCCGGGGATTGCTCCTTCATAGTACCCATTATTCTTTTCAAGTTTCACACATACACCATCGGAAATTTCAAAGGCTTCGTTTCTCTCCTCTGAGAAATAGGTAAATGTCCCCTGAGTACCTCTCAGGTCAGGTGTTCCAAGTCCGGCAAGCTGTAATCCGTAAAATTTCTCTGGTGGAAAGGTAAAAGGCACTCTTAAAATCTGAGCATAAACCCCATTATCGCCTAAAACTTTCCAGAATGACTTGCTCTTTCTCAATAGCTCTATCTTCGGTTTTGAAATGGGAATTTCATATTTGCCAATTTTTATAACTTTTCTGGGGGGTAGAATTTCAGAAGAGGACAGCTTTGGCATATAAGTTTTGGGATCCCTGGCCAGGAAATCAAATATATTATGTTTTCCAGGATTAACGCCTGTTGTAAAGGTTGACCATGCCACAGGAGAAAGAGGAGGGTCAGTACTTTTTAATGGAAGAAAACTCCCTTCCTTTGCGAGTTTTGCAAAATTAGGTAGTTCGCCCTTTTCTATTAACTTTCTTGTAAGCTTATAATCCATCCCATCAAATCCAAGGATAATAAGTCTTTTGATTTTAGCCCTGCTCCTTGCTTTTATCCTTTTAACCGACCTTATAGCAGCCCTTATTGGCAGTGTTGAAAGGTTAAATATCGCCGCAAAAAAAGCAAGGAATACGAAAAGGAATGAACCTAAGAAGGCGAACCCAGCCCCTGGACCCACGTATGCAAGAAGAGGAAGGGGAAGGATAAAAAGAGATATTTTCCAGAAATTTTTTCTCATTTTAACTCCTCAACAGAAAATTATAACTCCTATATGAATAATTCTTAACAAAATTATTCATGAAAGGTATTCTAACAAAAAAATTGACTTTTTCCTACAAATTTGATAGACTTTTTCGAAATTTTGATTTATTTTCCTGGAGGAAAAAATGGGAAAAATAAAAAAAGGCAAAGTTAGAATGACAGAGGGACTTCAGATGACCGGAGTTTCGGACACAGGTCATGCTATAGTGATTGACCAGATGCCAGAAGTGGGAGGATTGAACCAGGGGCCTCAACCCATGGAGCTGCTATTAATCTCATTAGCTTCATGCACAGCCATGGATGTTATTTCAATAATGAAAAAAAAGAGGCAGGATCTGAGAGGTTTCGAAGTGGAATTCGAAGCTGAAAGAACCGAAGAACACCCAAAGATTTATAAATGGATTAAGCTCAAATTTATATTCAAAGGGAAAAATCTATCAAAGGAAGCTGTGGAAAGGTCTATTTTCTTATCCCAGACAAAATATTGCCCGGTAACTGCCATGCTTTCCAAGGCCACAAAAATATCAACAATCTACGAAATAATAAATGAAGATTGATTTTATTAGAGGTAAAATTTTCTTATGAAGGAAATAAGGAAATATGGAGATGAGGTTTT
>JAGHBF010000097.1 GCA_021161165.1 Candidatus Aminicenantota bacterium | reverse complement strand
GTAAACAAAAAAGTAACTATTGAAGCAAAAGCGGTGTTTGAGATGGTATTTCCTATTAAAATTGTGGAAAGAAAATTTTCCACTTCTTCCAGGAGAAGTTTTATCCCCTTTGCTTTTTTATCCCCCTTTTTTGCCCTTGCGCTTATTCTGTATCTATTAAGAGAAAGAAAGGCTGTTTCCGAAGAAGAAAATAGACTGCTGAGAAGAAGGAACAGAACCAGTAAGGCGATAAGGTCTAAACTCACAAATTCATTATACTCAAAAAAAGTTATTTTTTATATAGGTTGCCAAAACATAGAGCGATTATTATAATTTAGTGAGGAGGGGTTTGTTATGAAAAAGAAAGTCTTATTAGCTGATTTTGACGAAACTCATATTAAGAAAATTACAGAGCTTTTAAGAGCTTTTGATGTTGAGGTAGATGTGGTAAATACAGGAGTAAATGCCTTTGAAAAGTTAAAAGAAGGAGGGTATGAACTCGGGATTTTCTCTACAATTCTTCCTGAAATTAATGGTTTCGATCTAACAAAGAAAACAAGAATAGAGCTTGGTCTTTCAAAACTCCCTGTTGCGTTAATTTCGTCTATATATAAAGGTCCGAGATATAGATACGAAGCTCTGCACGTTTATGGGGCTGATGAGTTTTTTGAATTCCCATTGGCAGAAGAAGAAGCGTTGGTGGCTTTTTTTAAGAAATACCTTCCCTTGAGGGAAGAGCCTGCATATACGGTTAGAATGGATGTTCTGAATTTAAAAGAAGATACAACTGTAGCAAAAGGGGAACCTACCCCAGCCGAAAATGAAAAGAATCTTGTAACTACAGATGAATTATTTGGAGACCTTCTTAAAGAGGTTGAAGATGGCCTTGAGGAAGAAGGACCTGAAGAGGTTTTAGGTGAGAAACAAGAAGAGGAGATTATTGAAGAACCTGAGGAAATTATAGAAGAGGTCGAATCTGAAAATGAGGAGGTTTTTGAAGAGCCAGAACTTTTACAGGAGCCTGAGGAAATTGTAGAAACCGGGGAAACTGTCAAAGGAGAAGAGAAAGGAAAAGTTGCGACTGTAGGAAAGGAAAATAAACCCAGAGAACCGGAATTCAAGCCTGAGGAGATACTGGAAGAAGTATTTTCCACAAAGCCGGAAAAACCCAGGAAAAAAGGAAAGGTGGAGGATAACCTGATAGATAAAATTCTGGAAGAGACCCTTTCAGGAATGGAAAAACCAAAAGGGAAACCAACTCGAGAAGAGAAGCTAAAAGAGGCCGAAAAAATCCTTCAGGAGGAACTCAAACAGGAAGAGAAGGTTGAGAAAGGAAAGAAAGAAAAAACTATTAAAAAAGAACCTGAAAAGCTGTCCGTTGAAGAGGAACCATTTGGACCTCTGGAGGAAGAAAATATCCTCGGGGAATACGTTCTTCTTGAAAAAATTAGTACAGGAGGAATGGCGGAAATATATAAGGCAAAAAAGAAGGGAGTGGAAGGATTTGAAAAGGTGATTGCTCTTAAAAAGATTCTTCCCCATCTTGCTGAAGATGAGGAATTTATAAAGATGTTCATAGATGAAGCGAAGCTTGCTTCCAGATTGAATCATCCAAATATTGCTCAGATTTATGACCTTGGAAAGATAGATGGATCTTATTTTATAGCAATGGAATATGTGCTGGGGAAGGATCTGAAAACTATACTCAGCAAGATAAAAAAGGAAAAGTCAGGTCTTCCCCCTCTTAACATTTCTTCTTATATAGTGATGAAGATAGCTGAAGCCTTAGATTATGCACATCGTAAAGTTGGGGAAGATGGGAAACCTCTCAATATTGTTCACAGAGATGTTAGCCCCCAGAACATTTTAATCTCATATGAGGGTGAGATTAAATTGGTGGATTTTGGTGTCGCGAAGGCTTCCATAAGAGCTCACCAGACTGTCACGGGTTCCCTCAAAGGGAAACTGCTTTATATGTCTCCTGAGCAGGCAAGGGGAAAGAATGTAGATAGAAGATCCGATATTTTCTCACTTGGGACGGTTTATTATGAGCTTGTAACAGGAATGAAAGCATTTTTAGGTGGTTCAGAGGCAGAGATCCTTGATAAAGTCCGAAAAGGCGATTTTGTTCCTCCAAGACAGATAAAGCCTGAGCTACCAGAGGAAGTGGAAAAAATTATCCTTAAAGCTATGGAAATTGAACCAGCAAAGAGATACCAGAACGCTTCTGAGATGAGAAATGACATAGAAAAGTTTTTGCTTTCACATTACGGGGCACTTCCCAATGCGCGGGATGTAGCCATCTTTATGTATTCGCTCTTTATGGATGAAATAAAAGAATCAGGGGTAGAAGTGGAAATTATTAAAGAAAAATTGAAGGAGCCCGTTATTGTAGAGGAAGTAAAGGAAAAGAAAGAAGAGAAGAAGTTAGAAAAGGCGGTAGAAGAGAAGAAATTTCCTGAAGAGGCAAAGGAAGTAAGAAAAGAAGTAACTCCACATAAATTTGGGTTTGAGGTTGAGAAGGAATCAGAGAAAAGCAAAAAATCCTCCCTGGGCATATTAGTTGCTCTGGCACTGGTGATTGTGCTGGGAGCGGGAGTCTATTACTTTCTGTTTTTTAATAGAGGTAAGTCTATTACCTCTCCCGCTGAGGAAAAGCCAGTTTTGGAACAAACTCAGCAGGATACTCTACCTGCGGGGAAGGAAGAATATCAACTGCCTTCAGAGGAAGTTCCCCAGTCGGGAGAAGAATCCCAACAACCTGAGGCCGGCACAGAAGCTAAATCCCAGGGCTCTGTTCCTGCGGGAGTTACCACTCAGCCATCCCCCAAGCAGATAAGTTCTCAAAAGAAGACCACGCCTCCCGTAAAATTACCTTCAGCCCAAAAGACAGGTGCAAAAAGAACAGCAAAGGTCCTTCAAAAACAAATTCCTTCATCAACTCCTGTCAGGAAAAAGGAGACTCAAAAACAGCCTTCTGTAGAAGTACAGAAAACCACGACTCAAACTCAGGTTAAGCCTAAGGAAGAAAAACAGCCAGTTCAACCAAAGGAGGTAAAACCCACTCCTTCTGTTAAAACTGAATCCTCTGTAAAGAAAGCTGAGAATATCAGTAAACAGCAGCCTCAAAAGAAGGGCCAGCAAACTGCCAAACCTGTTATAAAGGAGGGCTCTCTTGTTCCATATAATCTCCTGGATGTTAAACCAAAGCCCTTAAAAAAGGTTGCTCCGATAAAACCTCCTTTGTTAAAAAAGAGTGGACTTGTTACACTAATGGTGCTGGTTTCTCCAGAAGGAAGAGTTGAACAGGTGAGAGTCATAAGGGGATTGCATCCGAAATATGATGAGGCTGCCCGGAAGGCAGTTTTAAAATGGGTATTTAGTTCCCCTATAAAAGAGGGTAAAAAGGTCCGTACCTGGACTGTTATTACAATAAAATATTAGAGAGGTGAAAAAATGGCATTACCCAAGGAACAGGAAAGCTTTTACAAGCAAACCCTTGAAAACGCAAAAAAAGAAATTTTAAGGATTGAAAAGGAAATGGAAAAAGAAGTTGCCGAGTTTAAGGCCAGAATGGCGGAACTCCAGAAACAGAAAGAGGCTGTAAGACAAATTTATGATGGCGCTGCAGAAATCCTTGGAGTTCCTAACGAATTTGAAGAGGAAGAAGAAAAGGAATAATTAAAGCCATTAATTAAATAAAAAGGAAATATAATGTGGACGAAGTGTAATGCGTGCAAGAGGATAGTTTATAAACAGGACATTATTGATAATTTATATGTCTGTCCTCACTGTGGTTTTCATTTCAGACTAACAGCCAGGAAACGCCTTGAGCTTATGCTGGATAATGGTGAGTACATTGAGTTATTTGCTGACCTTGAATCTCTTGACCCCCTGGGATTTACTGATAGAAAACCATACCCCCAGAGGATAAAGGAAAGCATGGAAAAAACAGGAGAGAAGGAAGCTGTGATTGTGGCAAAGGGCAAAATGGAGGGTATACCTGTGATCGTGGCTGTTATGGAGTACTATTTCATAGGAGGTTCTATGGGGTCTGTAGTGGGGGAAAAGATTACCAGAGCAGTCGAGGTAGCCCTTAAAGAAAAGCTTCCGCTTATAATAGTTTCTGCTTCAGGTGGTGCAAGGATGATGGAGGGAATTTATTCCCTCATGCAGATGGCGAAGATTTCCGCTGCATTAAAAAAGCTTGACAGAGAAGGGATCCCATATATATCTGTACTGACTGACCCTACAACCGGTGGAGTTACTGCCAGTTATGCAATGTTGGGGGATGTAAATATAGCAGAACCTAAAGCTTTAATAGGTTTTGCCGGTCCCAGGGTTATTGAGCAGACAATAAGACAGAAACTTCCTCCAGGTTTTCAGCGCTCCGAGTTCCTTCTCGAACATGGTATGCTGGATATGGTGGTCAAAAGGACAGAACTAAAGGAAAACATAGTAAGATTGCTTCGGTTGTTTTTGAATCTCTCCCCGAGTTAATAAGAATTGAAATACGAAGAGGCGCTGGGGTATTTAGAATATCTTCAAGAATTTAGGGTAAAACTGGGTCTTGAAAGGATGAAGGCCCTTTCTAAAGTGCTTGGGCATCCCTGGAAAGACTATTATTACATAATAATAGCCGGAACCAATGGAAAAGGTTCTGTAGGTGCGTTTCTTTCTTCCATATTGAGTAAGAAATATAAAGTTGGGTTTAATTCTTCTCCTCATCTTGTAAGTCCCAGGGAAAGGATAAGGATAAATGGGGAAGCCATTTCTATGGAAGAATTTGGATATTATGTTGGTGAAGTTGCGAAAGCATCTTCGAAGATAAATCACCTGTTTCCCCATCCTGTTACTTTCTTTGAAACCTTAACCGCTTCAGCAATGCTTGCGTTTAAGGAGGAAGGAATGGACATTGGAATATTCGAAGTGGGAATGGGGGGCAGGCTGGATGCTACAAATATAGCAGAAGAGAACATGAGCATACTCACTGAAATAGATCTGGACCATACCGGACACCTTGGCGATACCGTGGAGAAAATCGCCAGGGAAAAGGCCTATGTAATAAAAAATGGAATATCTGTCATAGGGGCATTGAAAAATTCTGTAAAGGAAGTATTTAAAAAAAGGGCAGAGACAGCCGGGGTAAAGGCACGAATGGTTTTTAAAGGTAATAATTTCAAAGTTATTGAACCGTGCAGGAAATTCTATTTCCATGGAAAGGACTCCTATGAATTAATCCCGTCACTAAAAGGGAATCACCAGGGCATAAATGCAGCCATTTCTATAGCAGCTGTTGAAGAGATGAGGAGGGAAGGTTTTTTTGTGGATAAGGAAAGTATTTTAGACGGTATATCATCGGCGTTCTGGCCAGGAAGACTCGAGGAGATAGGAAATCTAACACTTGATGGAGTGCACAATTGTCATGCTTCACATTCCATCAAAGAATTTCTGTCATGTAGTGGTCGCTGGGATACACTGATTTTTGGAATTCTCAGAGATAAGGATTACAGATGCATGGGACGTAATTTATTTCCCTTTTTCAAAAATATAGTGCTTACAGAAGTGGAATCATCAAGGAGGTTGCCGGCAGAGCAGCTCATTCCCCTGTCTTCCAGGTTTTCCAGGGTTTTCGTAAGGAAAAAACCGGAAGAGGCCCTGATGCTATCTCGAGAGATTTCTAAGGGGAAAATATTTGTAGGTGGTTCCCTTTATCTTATAGGTAAAATAAGAGAAGTATTGATGAAAGAAGGACTGGTTAAAAAATTATGAGAAACATATATTCAGTGAAATATTCGGAGTTTAAAAAGCACATTATGGGGCAGGGATATCCCGGTTTCCATGCGGATAATGTGTTTCGATGGATATATTCCAGAAGGGTTAAAGACTTTTCTTCCATGACGGATATACCGTTAAGCCTTCGCTCTTATTTAAATGATAATTTCGAATTCCGGCTCCCGGAGGTTGTAGATAAAAGAACAGGACCGGATGGAACCACAAAATTCTTAATGAGGCTTGAAGATGGCGAGACCGTGGAGTCAGTTCTAATACCAGAAAAAGGGCATTATACCTTCTGCATATCCTCTCAAATTGGCTGTAAAATGGGGTGTAAATTCTGTGCTACTGGTGCTTCTGGATTCGTTCGAAATCTTAAACATTTTGAAATTACAGGTCAGATTCTTCGTCTTCTTGAAAATGTTGATGACAGGGTAAATATAGTTTTTATGGGGATGGGAGAACCCCTTGATAATCCTGATGAAGTTTCTATGTCTATAGAAGTTATGAGGGACTGGGTGGGAATTTCTCCCAGAAAAATAACCCTATCAACAGTGGGACTTGTTGATCAACTGGAGCCTTTACTTAAAAAATTTCCTAATTTGAGAATAGCACTTTCGCTTAATTTTGCATCTGAAGAGAAAAGAACAGAGTTTATGCCCATAAACAAAAAGTATCCGATTAAACGTATCATTAAAGTCCTTGGAGAATTGCCCATTAAAAGAAGAGATAGAATAACTATTGAATACGTTTTGATAGAGGGTATAAACGATTCGGAAAAGGACGCTCTGGCTCTGGGAAACTTAATCAAAGGATTGAAGGTCAAAATTAATCTTATACCTTATAATGAAAACGAATTTTTCCCATGGAAAAGTCCTTCTTACGAAAAGGTTGAAAAGTTTGCTAGTATTCTCAGAGGCATGAAATATTCAGTTTTTGTGAGGTTTAGCAAGGGAAATGAAATCAAAGCAGCGTGCGGACAGCTTAGAGCTCAGAGGGGTTAGGGTTCACAATCTCAAGAACATAAACCTGACACTTCCTCATGGAAAAATTATTGTTATTACCGGGGTGTCCGGTTCTGGAAAGAGTTCTCTCGCATATGATACGATCTACGCTGAAGGGTATAGAAGGTATGCTGAGACTCTTTCTTCTTATGTAAGACAATTTCTGGAGAGGCTTGAAAGACCTGATGCTGATTTTATTGAAGGTATTGCTCCTTCTGTAGCGATAACTCAAATGCAGGGCCCCAAAAATCCTCGTTCAACAGTGGCTACTGTCACGGGTATATATGACTTATTAAGGCTTTTGTTTGCTAAACTTGGAGTTCAAATTTGCTATAGTTGTGGAAGAGAGGTAAGAGAAGCCACTCCAGGTTATATATGGGAGAAACTGGAGGCATATAAGGGGAAAAAAGCTATCCTTTGCTTTGCTCCCACACTGAAAGAAAATGAATTAAGGCGTCTCGGTTTTACAAGAATTTTCAGAAACAGGGAAATAATATACTGGGAAGAAGCTAAAGGTTTGTCTCCTGGTGACCTTATTCTTGCAGATAGATTTGTTGTGGACAAAGCAGGGAAAGAAAGAATTGATGAAGCTTTTGCCACAGCCTTCCAGTATGGGGATGGAAGAGCTTATCTTTACGTCAACAATGAAGAGCTCAGGTTTACAATAAAAAGAGAGTGTCCCTATTGTGAAATAGAATATCCGGAACTTGAGCCCAATCTTTTTTCTTTTAACTCTCCCAGAGGAGCCTGTCCCGTATGTTCAGGAATGGGTGAGGAGCCGGTTCTGGATTGGGATAAAATAATCCCTGATCCTTCTCTTACCCTGGAAGAAGGAGCGATAGCACCGTTTAATACAGATACCAATTATGATTACTGGATGGACATGCTCGAGGATGAGGGGATAAGGATAGATGTGCCCTACAGGAACCTTTCCGAAAGAGAGAAAGCCTGGATTAGAAATTCAGTGGAGCGTTTTTTTTCGTGGCTTGAGACCAAAAAGTACAAAGTACAGGCAAGGGTTACTATAGCAAGGTACAGGAAATATATTTCGTGCAGAGCGTGCAAAGGCAAAAGACTTAACCGTACTGCTCTTAACGTCTATTACAGAGGTAAAAATATAGGGGATATAACAGGGTTGAGTGCAGGAGAAGCGTTAAAATTTTTCTCCGCTTTAGAGCCGTCAGGCGAGGTTGAAAAAAGACTTGTTGAAGAAATCAGGGAGAAACTGGAATTTCTAACCCACGTCGGACTTGATTATATAACCCTTGACAGAATGAGCTTTACCCTGAGTGGTGGAGAATGGGAAAGGGTATCCCTTGCTTCTGCCCTTGCCTCTTCAGTAACAGGTGCAATTTATGTACTTGATGAACCGTCCATAGGACTACATCCCAAAGATGTAGAAAGGCTAATTCAAACTATAAAAAAGCTAAAAGGTATAGGAAATACTGTGATTCTTGTGGAACATGACCCTCAAATAATCAAATCTTCAGACTGGGCAGTAGAACTGGGTCCTGGCGCAGGTGAAAGGGGCGGTAATATCCTTTACAGTGGTCCGGTTAAAGACCTTGACAAGACTGATACTCCTACTGGAAAGTTTTTGAGAAAAGAAATAAAAATTCCTGAAATAAGGTCGGTAAATACTACCAGCTGGATTCTATTGAAAGGAGCGAGAAAATTCAATCTTAAGAACATTGATGTAAAGTTTAAATGTGGAGCTTTAAACTGTTTAACAGGAGTTTCAGGCTCGGGAAAATCCACTCTCCTTTTTGAGGTTCTCTATAAAGCGCTAACAGGAGAAGCAAAAAAGGGAGAAGAATTCAATGATCTGGAATTGCCTTCAGAGTTCAGGGAAGCTGTGCTGGTTTCCCAGCATTCTGTCCCCAGGTCTCCCAGGGCGACGCCAGCTACTTTTATAAAAGCTTTCGATTCGATAAGAAAGGCTTTTGCATCTCTTCCTCAGGCAAAAAGACTTGGCCTTTCCCCTGGACATTTTTCCTTTAATTCCCCTCTTGGGAGATGTCCAGTTTGTAAAGGAGCCGGCTGGATCAGGGTTGAAATGTACTTTATGGAAGATGTTGAAGTTAAATGTGATTTTTGCGGTGGAAAAAGATACAGGGACGAAGTTCTCCAGGTGAAGTATAAGGGCAAAAATATTGCAGAAGTTCTTGATATGACTGTATCTGAAGTTATGGAGCTATTCAGGGATAACGGCGAGGTTTTGAAGGGATTGTATCCACTGGTAGAGCTTGGGCTTGAATATCTAAAAATAGGTCAGCCCCTTTCCACGCTTTCAATAGGAGAAGCTCAAAGGCTGAAACTTGCCCAGGCATTTAAAGAAGGAAAGGGGGGGACGTTGTTTCTAATGGATGAACCCACAACAGGACTCCATCCTCTGGATATGAAAAAATTACTTATAGCTATAGACAGGCTTATAGGAGAAGGGAATACTTTTATTGTAATTGAACATAACATGGATTTTGTTTCAAGATGCCACTGGATAGTTGACCTTGGCCCTGAGGGTGGGGAAAAAGGTGGAAAAGTAGTAGCAGAAGGTACTCCTCAGGAAGTTATAAATGCAGGGACTTACACATCCACTTATTTGAAGGAGGCTTTGAGGGGATAAATATGAGTGTTAAGAAAAAGGAGGGGAGCAACCCCTATAGTCTGCTCCCCAAAGTTTTATTTTATAAGGCTGTAGCCCCCGAAATCTTCATCTGCTTTTATGCTTACCCCAAAATATGAAAGAAGAGTTCCTGTAGCCTGTTTAAGCTTAAATAATGCAATATTGTAATCCATAATTGCTCTTAGCTCGTTTATCCTGGCATTTGCAAGGTCTCTCTGATAGGTTAGAACCATGTAATTTGTTGAGCTTCCATGGGCGAATTTTTCCTGCTCTGCCCTGAGCTTCTCTTCCGCAAGTTTCCTTGCCTTCTGGGTTGCTTTTATTCTCTGATAGGCTGCCATTGCATCCCTCCATGCTGAACGAACCTGGGATTCTATTTCTGCTCTAACTTTTTCATAGTTCTTTTTGGCTCTATAGTAATTGGCAACAGCTGCCTGGAATTCGTTGACTTCTTTCTGTCTTTTTACAGGCATTGTATAAACAAGCTGGAGTTGAATGGAATTATAAGCTCCTTTTAATGCTTCGTTTATTGAATCTGCTACATTTCCCTCTATTTTTCCAATAATTACTCCTGAAAAGGGGTTATTATCAAGGTAGAGATTTTTCGTTCCAGCCCTACCGATTGTTTCCATTACCAGCTGAAGATTTAATTTAGGTTTAAGAGCATTCTTTTTCACCTTCATCTGAAATTCTGCGGATTCAAGCTCCTTTTTTGCGGCAAGAACCTGAGGGTTTTCTCTCAGTGCAAGTTCTATCATTTTTTGAAGTTCTATCTCTTCCCTGGTTAGTTTTGGAACCTCAAGCATTGATGGGTCTTCAGGAATATTTTGGATTCCTGTCTGAAGCATTAACTGTTCTCTGGCGTTCTCAAGTTGATTTCTCGCATCAATAAGTTCTGCTCTTCTGTTTTCAACCTCTGCTTCGGCTTCGATAAGATCAAGGGGAGCCTTTGTCCCTATTTTTACCATTTCTTTATTTTGCTGGTAAAGGTCCTGGGCGAGTTTTAAGGAATCTTGTTTTACTCCATATGATTCAAGATAATAAAGATAATTCCAGTAGGTTTGAATTACAGAAAAAATAGTGTTGGAAGCCTGTGCTCGAAAATCAAAAAGACTTTTTTCATAATTTTTTCTACTAATTATTATGTTTTGCTTTGTCACCGAAACTCCCATATTTTTAAGCAGAGGATGAGATATCGTTAGCTGAAAAATGCTGGTATAGCTCGGGTTGAGCTGGTAGAATGTGTTTGTAGTGTAGTTCCTGTTCTGAGTTATCCCGAAGTTGATCTGTCCCCCTGTGGGGAGATTCTGCACCAACGAGAGATTTCCAGATTGCCTGTTGGATTTTACCTCTTCTCCACGCCCCTCAAAGATTGAGGTTGGTTTGTTCTGGTCTCTTGAAGCGCTTGCATTCAGCTGAAATTGAGGAATAAAGATTGATTTGGACGCTTCGAACATGCTTTTTGCCTGAATTGGGGAGTATTTATACACCATGATGTCAGGATTACTCTTCATGGCCTGAAAAACCACGTTCTTCAGAGGCAATTTTCCTGCTGCGAGCAAAGG
>JAGHBF010000090.1 GCA_021161165.1 Candidatus Aminicenantota bacterium | reverse complement strand
GAAATATGGAGATGAGGTTTTAAGAAAAAAGGCCTCAGAAATCAAAGAAATAAACGGTGAAATTGTGGAGCTTTCCAGAGAGATGGTGGAAACGATGCATGAAGCTCCGGGGATAGGCCTTGCAGCTCCACAGATAGGAGAATCTATAAGGCTTATAACTGTCGACCTTTCCGTTGGAGAAGACCCCAAAGAACTTATAGTAATGATAAATCCAGAGATAAAGGAAAAAGAAGGGGAAGAGATAGGCGAAGAAGGATGCCTTAGTCTTCCCGGAGTGGTCGACAATGTAAAAAGACCCTACAGAATACTCGTTAAAGGATATGACCTGAATGGGAAAGAAAGAGAAATCGAAGCAGAAGGTCTTCTGGCAAGAGTTTTCTGTCATGAAGTTGACCATCTCGACGGAGTGCTTTTCATTGACAGACTCAGCCCTCTAAAAAAAAGAATTGCAATAAAAAAATTAAAAAAGACCCTGAATCTTTCTTAAAACCCTCATTTTTTCTCATTTTCCCTTGACTTTTTAGTTTTTTGTTACTATTATGGGATTAAACGGGAAAAAATGGAAAAATTTGGGATTTTAAGAGGACATTCCAGAATTAAAACTGATGGAAGTGGGAGGTTTAAACTTCCATCTGACTTCTCAAAGATTATAAAAGAACAATTCGGAAAAGAAATGTTTTTCACCTCTGTGGACGGGGAATGTGGACTTCTTTTCCCGATGAAGGTGTGGGAAGAGAAAGAAAGAAGACTTTTAAATGCACCCACAATGGACCCTGCCATAAAAAAATATCTTGCTCTTACAAGCTATTACGGAAAGGTGGTAAACCTTGATAGTAAGGATAGGATTTTAATTCCTCAGATTTTACGCGAATCTGCTTCTCTTGAAGGAGAGCTTATCCTTCTGGGGAAATTAAACCACATTGAGGTCTGGAACAGCAAAAAACTGGAGGAGAAATTTAAATTAAATCCCTTCACGGATGAGGATTCAGAAGCACTCGCCAGATGGGGGATCTAATGGAACACGTCCCTGTAATGAGGGAAGAAGTGGCCTCCTTTGTAAGAGGGCGCGGAATTTTTGTGGATGCAACTACAGGAACAGGTGGGCATACAGAATTCATTATGCAAAAATTTCCCGATATGAGAGCAATATGTATTGACAGAGATAGAAAATCCCTGGAATTTGCAAAAAAAAAGCTAAAAAAATTTTCACCCAGGATAACCTTTATTCACAGTGATTACAGAAAACTACCGGAACTCAACATCCCATGGGAAAAGGTGGATGCAATTCTTTTTGATATGGGCCTTTCTTCGTTTCAGCTCTCCTCTGACAGAGGATTTTCCCATAAATATAATTCTCCTCTTGATATGAGATTTAACACTGAGGAGGGAATACCTGCTTCAATTTTTCTCAAAGAGGTGCCTTATTCTGAACTTGTTCTTATTTTCAAAAATTTCGCTGACCTGAAAAAGGCGGAGGCTCTTGCAAAAGAGATAAAAAAAAGAAAACCGGCTACAACTAAAGAGCTGATTGACGCTATAAAAGCAGTTTATAAAACAACAAAAAAGGAACTTCTCTCAAGGGTTTTCCAGGCAATCAGAATTGCAGTTAATAGAGAACTTGAAGGACAGGACACTCTGGTCTACAGGCTTTCTGAAATTCTTCCTGAAGGAGCAAGACTTGTTTTCATTACCTATCACTCAGCTGAGGACAGACTAATAAAGAACTCGCTTAAAGAGGCAGAAAAAAGAAAATTACTCAAAATTCTCACTAAAAAAGTTTTGAGGCCTTCCCATGATGAGGTCAGAAAAAATCCAAGGGCAAGGTCTGCAAAGATGAGGGTTGCAGAGATATGAGAAAGGGAAATCATAAATCTTCTATGCTCAAAACACTATTCGCAATACTGGTGATTTTCGAAGTTCTCATTCTCATTTTTGTATACGTCTATAACACAGCCAGAGCAAAAGAAAGGAAGTTCAATCTCCTCAACAGGAAGAGAGCTCTTTTACTGGAGGAAATTCGCACTCTCAAATACAAAAAGGCTAAACTTCTATCCACTTCTGCTCTGGATAATTATGCAAAGAAAAACGGACTTGTAAGTATTAGACCAGAGGAAGTAATTGTTCTAGAAAAATCCGGCAATACATGGAAGGTAATTAAAAATGAAAAGACAAAATAAAGAAGGGAGAAGGTTCTCTTTAGTACTTGCGGTAATAAGCATATGGGCAAGTCTTCTTATTGCAAGATTGATCGAACTCCAGGTATTTCAGCATAACTTTTTTTCTAAAAGGAAAATAACACAAACAAGAACCATAGAAAAAATTATCCCCAGAAGGGGAACAATCTTTGATAGGAACGGAGAAGTTCTTGCACTTAGTGTTGAATCCAGGTCTGCCTTCGTAAGAGAAGCTCTTTCACCAAAAGAGTTAAAGAAGGTAAAAAATGCCCTTGGGCTTACAGACCATCAGATAACCAAAATAATTCGTAGGTGGAGAAGCGGTAAAAAATTCACATGGCTCAAAAGAAAATTGAGTGACGATGAATATAAGAAGCTGGCTTCTTTAAAAATAGAAAAAATTCAGTTCATAAAGGAGCCGAAAAGGGTTTATCCTCAGGGGGCTCTTGCCGCTCACATCCTGGGTGGGGTAAATATAGATAACAAAGGAGTTGCCGGGGTAGAACTCGCTCTGGAAAACTATATAGGCGGAGTGCCAGGGGAAAGAGAGATTTTACTCGATGCCCTTGGTTATCCAATAGACATTAAAACTTTAAAACCGATGATCCCGGGAAATGATATAAGACTTACCATAGATTCAAAAATTCAGCATGTAGTGGAAAAAGCTCTTTTAAAAGGTATAAGAAGGTTCAATGCAAAAAGAGGGGCAGCGGTTGTTCTTAATAGAAATGGCGAAGTTATAGCTATGGCCTCTTTTCCTACCTATGACCCAAATTTTTACTCAAAATTTTATGTTAGAAACCGGGAAGCCCTGAAAAATTTTGCTGTCTCTCTTGTTTATCCTCCTGGCTCTACCTTGAAAGTATTTGACATGGCTATAGCTCTGGAAAAACAACTTGTAAAACCCGATGAGGTCATTTTCTGCGAAAACGGAAAAATTCGTTCAGGCAAACGGTACATAAAAGACCATGAGCCCTACGGAAAACTTAGCGCTACGGATATAATCGTTCATTCAAGCAACGTAGGAGCGATAAAAATAACCAGGAGGATTCCAGACCGCATTTATTACAAATTTTTACTGGGATTCGGCTTCGGTGAAAAAACAGGGATAGAACTTCCGGGAGAAACAGCAGGAATTCTGAGACCCCCTGAGAAATGGATGGCCTTTTCAAAGGATTATATTGCCATAGGACAGGAAATTGCAGTTTCGCCTCTTCAGATGGCTTCCGCTCTCCTTTCTTTGGTAAATTTAGGAGAATGGGTACAGCCACATCTTACTTTTAAAACACCACTGAAAAGAAAAATTCTCTCTGCTGATGCCTCGAAAAAGATTTTAAAAATGATGGTAAAAGTAGTTGAAAGGGGCACCGGACACAGGGCAAATCTGGGATGGATTTCCTCAGGGGGAAAAACTGGAACAGCTGAAAAAATACTGCATGGGAAGAAAATAGGCTATACTCCATCCTTTGTAGGGTTTATACCTTACCCTGAGCCGAAATACGTTGTAACAGTGGTAATAGACGAACCCAGAGGCAAATATTACTATGGAGCAGATGTAGCAGTTCCGGTTTTCAAAGAGATTGAAACATATCTTCTCATGAACTCAAATATTTATCCTGTGGTGATGCAATGAAATTAAGTGAAATTATAAAAGGCGTAAACTATCTAAAACTACAGGGTGAAGACACTGAAATACTACACCTTTCTTATAGCTCAAAAAAGGTGAAAAAGGGTTCACTATTTTTCGCAATAAAGGGGGCAAAATTTGATGGTAACCAATTTATAGATGAGGCAATAGAGGGGGGAGCTGTAGGTGTAGTTTCTATCTCTCCTCCTTCCCGAGAAGATATCGCATGGGTTCAGGTGCTGGATGTTAGAGAAGAGATGGCAAAAATAGCAGCTAACTTCTTTGAACATCCTTCCCGTCAATTGAAGGTAATAGGTATCACCGGCACTAATGGAAAAACTACCGTTGTACAGCTTTCGGCAGCAATAACAGAAGGAGGTTTTATTTCCACGGTGGAAAACTTTTACGGCAAAAAGGAAAGGTCAAAACTTACTACCCCGGAAAGCATAGATATACAATGGATGCTAAGACAAATGGTGAAAAACGGGCTTAAATATGCTTCTATAGAGGCATCTTCCCACGGTCTTTATTTCCACAGATTAGATGAAATAGATTTTGATGTTTGCGTCTTTACCAATCTCTCTGGCGATCACTTAGATTTTCACCTTACAATGGAACGATATTTCCAGGCAAAATCGAAACTCTTTCAGATGATTGAAGGATCCGATAAATGGGCGATAATAAACAATGACGACCCGTACGGCAAAAAATTGCTTCAAATGGTAAACTGCGGAATCCTCTCATATGGGATGACAGAAGAAAGTTCAATCTATCCTGAGAAATATCTCATAACCCTTGAAGGAATAGAGGCAGAGATAAATAGCCCGGTGGGAAAATTTTCCATAAGGTCATCCCTTACTGGTAGGTTTAATCTTTACAACATCATGGCAGCAATAGGTGTGGGGATTGTCCTTAAAATAGACAAGGAAAAAATTATAGAAAGAATCGCACGATTTTCAGGGGTAAAGGGAAGGATGGACAGGATAAAATTCGGCGATGCAGTGGTAATAATTGACTATGCCCACAGCGACGATTCTCTAGAAAAACTTCTAAAGGCCGTAAGAGAACTGGTTCCCGGAAGAATTATAGCTGTATTCGGAGCAGGAGGAGACAGGGATAGGGCCAAGAGACCTAGAATGGGGCGGGTAGCAGGGGAAAATGCAGACCTCGTTATCATTACAAGTGATAACCCAAGGAGCGAGGATCCACTGAAGATAATTCAGGAAATAGAAGCGGGAGTAAAGGAAAAAACAAGCCTTTATATGAAAATCCCGGACAGGAAAAGGGCCATTGAAAAGGCGCTTGAACTGTCAAAGCCTGGTGACGCTGTGGTTATAGCTGGCAAGGGACACGAAGATTATCAGATCCTTGGGGACAAAATTATCCATTTTTCCGACCACGAAGTGGTAAGTGATTTTATAAGGAGAAAACATGCAGCTCAGTGAAAAGGAAATAATTAAGGCAATCTCTCCGATAGAGGTAATAAAGCCAGGGAACAGATTATTCTCCTACTTCTGGTTTGACTCAAGACAGATGAAGAAAAACGGATTATTTTTTGCTCTTAAGGGTAAAAGGGACGGACATGATTTTATAGGGGATGCTTTTAAAAATGGGGCGAGTGCAGCAGTTGTGGAAAAAAAGGTAGGAGAATTTCCATGTTTTATGGTAAAGAATACACTTGAATCCCTTGGAAAGGCGGCTGAATATACTATAAGGAATTGTTCTTCAATAAGAATAGGGATTACAGGAAGTGCGGGCAAAACAACCACCAAAGAATTTCTCTACCATTTCATCTCTTCTGAATATTCAACAGAAAAAACCCCGGGCAATTGGAACAATCTTATAGGAGTTCCTGTATTTCTGCTTAATAGAAATCCATCCTCAGAGGCTTTGATTATAGAAATGGGAATAAGTGAGCCCGGGGAAATGGACAAACTTGTGGAAATAGCCAAACCTAAAATAGCTCTCATTACGAGAATTTATCCCACACACACTGAGTTTCTCAGTAATATTGAAGGGGTAAAAAGGGAAAAGGAAGGAATTTTAAGGCACGCAGAAACAGGGGTATTTAACCTCGATGACCCCAATCAATCTTCTTTATGGAAAAATTTCAAAGGTAAAAAAATCTTTTATTCTATTTCCAGAGAAGCTGATGTTAATCTTATATCCTGGAAAAGAATATCAAATACCTCCCTTTCTCTTGAAATTTTCTGGAAAGGGAAGGAACTTTCGGGAGTTTTCAGTTTCTGGAGTCCAGTATTTATCGAAAATCTCCTCGCCTCTCTGGCAGTGGCTTCAGCGGTAATGAATAAAACTCCTGATTTTAGAAAACTGGAACCCCTTGATGGAAGGGGAAAAACATGGGAAAAGGACGGGGTCCTTTTTATAGATGAAAGCTACAATTCAAATCCCTCCTCACTTCTAAGGTCTTTGATTTCTCTTCAAGAACTTGAAGGCACAAAAATTGCGGTGCTGGCTGACATGCTGGAACTACGAAACCCCGAAGAAGAACACAGAAGAACGGGGAAATTGATTTCTGATCTTAAAATCCATCGCCTTATATTTGTGGGGCCATTAATGAAATTCGCCGCAGAGGAAGCATCAAAGAAAAGAGACGGAGTCTTCTGGGTAAAATCAGCTGAAGAGGTCTCTAAAAAGCTTCAAGAATTCCTGAAACCGGGGTCTATAGTGTTCTTCAAGGGATCTCATAGCACTGGCTTGTGGAAGGAGGCTGAAAAATGGATGTGAGAAATAAAACAGTGGCAGTTGTAGGATTTGGACTTACCGGAAGGGCTTTAGCAAAATTTGTGGCTGAAAACGGGGGCAGACCTCTAATTTCGGAAAGCGACCCTTCTAAAGCAAGGGAAATAGAAAAATATGGATATAACTTTGAAATAGGGAATTCCCCTGATGTTATTGGTAAGGCAGACATTGTAGTTGTATCACCTGGAGTCCCATGGAAATCTGAATTTTTGGAAGAACTCAGGAAAAGAGGAAAAACCGTAATCGGAGACATAGACTTTTCTCTTCCGTTTATAGACGCAAAACTTATAGGTATAACGGGTAGCAATGGGAAATCAACCACCGTTGCCCTTACGGCTCACATATTAAAAAATGCGGGATTCAAAGCTGAAGCATGCGGGAACATAGGGAATCCTCTTATAAACTTCTCTTACAAAAAATACGACTTTCTTGTGGTGGAGCTCAGCTCATATCAACTTGAAAGCAGTTCACCTCGTGTTTTTATATCCTCAATACTCAACTGTACCCCTGACCATCTAAAAAGACACGGGAGTATGGATGCCTATTGCTCATGCAAAGAAAGGCTGCTTGAACTACAAAATGAGGGCTTTTCTGTTCTTAATGGGGATGACTCCCGGGTAAAAATCTGGGAGAGAAAATCAAGGGTGGAAAAATATTATTTTTCACGCAGGGATGGATTGAGGGGTATCTTCATCAAGGGATTAAAAGCATTTTGCGATGGGACATTGGCCTTTGACGGAGAAAAAATGAAGCTTATCGGAGCCCACAATATGGAGAATGCTTCAGCCTCATATCTAATTTCAAAGCTTGCAGGAGCCCGGGATGAAAAGATAAGAGAAGGTATATACAGCTTTGAACCGCTGGAGCACAGGATGGAACTTTTTGTATACTGCAAGGGTAAACCGTTTATAAACGACTCAAAAGCCACCAACATAGATTCAGTAAAAAGAGCCCTGGAATCAATTGATGGAAAATTTGCCCTGATAATGGGTGGACAGGGCAAAGGCGAAAACTACCACTCTTTAAGGAAACTTGTAAGAGAAAAGGTAAAATTTATAGTCGCCATAGGAGAAGAAAAGGAGAAAATAAAGGAGGACCTCCAGGAAGTAACTGAAGTTGTTATCGCAAAATCACTCAAAGAAGCAGTGGATATAGTATTTTCAAGATTAAATCAGGTAGACGGGGTGATTCTTTCACCAGCTTGCGCAAGTTTTGACATGTTCTCCAATTTTGAAGAGAGGGGAAGAAAATTTAAGGAAGAGGTGTTGAGGAGGTGCAATGAATAATAGAACTCTGGATAACATCACATGGAGGGTCAACAATCTTTTGTTTGTTTCTGTTGTAGTATTGCTCTTTTTCGGAGCCATTGCAGTAGATAGTGCTTCAATGCTCCCATATTTAAGATTCGGAAGAGGAGAGTTTAGCTTTTTCTTTAAACACCTTATCTCTATTTTGCTTGGTTTATTTACAGGGGGACTGGTGCTGGTTCAGAAATACAAATTCTATATAAAAGGTGTATTTATCCACATACTCAATATTTTAACTTTCCTTCTTTTAATCCTTGTTTATAAATTTCCTGCAAGAAACGGAGCCCATCGATGGATCGAATTTCATGGTTATACTTTCCAGCCCTCTGAACTTGCAAAATTGACATTAATTTTAACCCTGGCCTACATTCTCGGAAGGGAGGGGAAAAATTACAAGGATGAAAGAGAAGCAATTATATATTCAATAGTCATGATAGGATTAGTAGTTGCCGAGCCCGATTTCGGAACAGCTTTTTTTATGACTATACTCGCAGTGCTAATTTTTTATATTGCTGGAATGAAAATGGGGAAAATCGCTAAAGCTTCAGCTGTAATTGCTATAATAGCAGCAATTTTTATCGTGCTTCCTACAGGAAGACATTTTAGAGCCAGGGCTTCTGCCTTTCTGAACGATAAAAACGCTATCCACCAGAGAAACCAGGCTTTAATCGCTCTGGGGTCTGGGGGAATCACAGGGAGAAGTCCAGGTGAAAGTTTACAAAAGTTTCTTTATCTACCTGAAGCCCATTCTGACTTTGTGTTTTCAATTCTTGGGGAAGAGCTTGGGGTATGGGCAACCATACTCGTTGTTCTCGGATTTATTGGAATAGCCTTTTCCGGGAAAAAAATAGGCGATAGCGCCAGAGATAAAAGGAGTAAATTAATAGCATATGGGATAGCCTCAGGAATAATAATACAGGCTTTTATAAACATATCAGTAAATGTGGGAATCTTCCCTCCAAAGGGTATACCATTGCCATTTATGAGTTATGGAGGGAGCTCCATGCTGATTTCCCTTTTGATGGTATCGATTCTGATGCACATCTGGGTATGGAGGAGAGATGAGACCTGAGCTGGCAATAGTTAAAAGAGTCCACATGGTAGGAATCGGGGGTAGCGGTATGAGTGGAATAGCTGAGATTCTCTGGAACATCGGTTTTAAAGTCACAGGAAGCGATATACAGGAAGGCGTAAATGTAAAACACCTTAAACGACTTGGAATACCAATAACAATAGGACATAGAGCTGAAAATGTAGAAGAAGCTCAGCTGGTTATAATCTCTTCCGCAATAAAAAAGGATAACATAGAGGTTAAAAGAGCGAAGGAATTAAGAATACCTGTTATTTCAAGAGCAGACGCCCTGGCACAGCTCGTAAGGATGAAATATTCAATTGCGGTGGCAGGCACTCATGGGAAAACCACAACAACGTCAATGATTGGAATCATTCTCAAAGAAGCCGGATTAGATCCAACAATAATAGTTGGGGGGATACCACAACAGTTGGGTTCAACTGCAAAAATGGGGAAAGGTGAGTTTCTTGTGGCTGAGGCAGATGAATCAGACGGCTCTTTTCTCAAGCTTTATCCCTTTGCAGAGGTTATAACCAACATAGAAGAGGACCATCTTGATTTTTATTCTGGAATAGACGACATTTTAGAGGCTTTTCATTCTTTCATTCTAAATGTCCCATTTTTCGGATTTGTTGTTATAAACAGAGATGATATTCACCTCAGAGCTCTGGAAGAAAGATTGGAACGTTTCTATGTAACCTATTCGCTGGAACACCCCTCGGACTTTAAGGCAGAACCTCCGAGTAAAGAAGGAAATTTTTGGTCCTTTAAAGTTAATGGTGAAAAATATAGAATCAGGATTCCTGGGCTACACAACATCTATAATGCCACTGCTGCAATAGCTCTTGCCAGAACCCTTGAAATAGATAAAGAAATCATCAAATATGCTTTAGAAAAATTCTCAGGGGTGAAAAGGAGACTGGAACTGAAAGGAGAAGTAAAAGGAAGGATATTCTACGAAGATTACGCTCACCATCCTACTGAAGTAAAAGCTGTAATTTCAGCTCTCAGAGAAATGCACAAAGGAAAAAGGCTGATGGTAATCTTCCAGCCACACAGATATTCCAGGCTTTCGAAAATGCGAGAGAAATTTGCAATTTCCTTAGCTGAAGCAGATGTAGTTATTGTGACCGATGTGTACCCTGCAGGAGAAGAGCCCATTGAAGGAGTTACAGGGGAAAGTCTGTATGATGTGTTAAAAAACATAAAGCAGCAAGCCTACTATGCCTCCCTTGAAGAACTCGGAAGTGTCCTAAAAAAAATCTCAAGGAAAGGGGACATTATAGCACTCCTGGGAGCAGGAAATGTGAATAAATATCTGGACAAAATAAAGGGGGCAATTGATGAGGAATAAAAGATTGATGTTCTCCTTTTTTATGGCATTTATTTCGGTGTTTCTTATGTTTTCAGCCCTTAAAGCCATTAACAAAGGGATACATTTCCAATTAAAAAGGATAAAGATAGAAGGAAATCAAATATACGCAAAGGATCTCACTTCATTCATTGGAAAAGACCTTAATAGCATCAAAGAAGAGGAAATCATCGAAAAAATTAAGCATCATCCTCTGGTAAAGGAAGTAAAGATTAAAAAGATTTTCCCTCATACCCTCATAGTAAAAATTGTAGAAAGAAACCCTTTGGCATGCTACAAAACAGCTAACGGAACTTTCACTATTGATTCAGACGGAAATATTTTCCTCAATTCATGCATGAATGGGTTAACAATGCTTCTTGAATCTAAGATACCACTCGAATTCCAGGTGAATTTCCTTAAGGAAAACATTAAATTTCTCCAGGATGTGGAATGGATTCAATTTTCATCTCCGTTCTTTGTAGAAGTAAAATTCAGGGGTGAAAAACCACGCGTCCTTCTTCCTATAAGGAAATTCTCAAAAAGAATCCTTCTTTCAAAAGAAATATTACCTTTGCTTACCGGGAATTTTTCTTTTAACTACGCCGATTTCAGGGCGGAAAACAAAATTTATTTGGGAAGGCAAAAATGAGTAGCTTTGCAGTTGTTGACCTTGGCACGAAGAAAATAGTGGCAGCAATAGCCAGGCCTGCAAAGGATGGAGGACTGGAGATCCTTGCTGTCCAGAGGGAAAATTCCAGGGGAATGGGAAGGGGGGTTATAAAGAACCTCAGAGAGGTGAAGCACATACTAAAATCTGTTATAGAAATAGCAGAAAGAGATTCAGATTCCGTTGTAGAGGACGTCTACATAAACCTCAGCGGGGTAAATGCAGACATTTTTACTGCCCTTGGAAAAACCGTGGTAACAGGAGAAACCATAACAAGAAAGGAAATCCTGAGGGCCATAGAGACGGCAAAGAGAATAACGATTCCTCAGCATAGAGAAATAATTCATGTTATTCCCACCAGATATATAGTAGATGACCAGGAAGTAGAAGAACCAGAAGGTATGTTTGGAACAGTTCTTCAGGTGCAGGTTCAAATAATAACCCATCTTCTTACTGTAGTTAAAAACTTTGAGAATTGTGTAGAAAGGGCGGGGTTTTATCTAAAAGAGTTTGTTCTCAATCAGGTGGCGGATATCTATTCCCTTGTCAACGACGAAGACAGGGAACTGGGAGTAATGATAGTAGATATTGGAGCAGAAACAACTGATGTTGCTTTGGTTCTTCAGAACGAGATACACAAAATTTTCTCATATGAAATAGGGGGAAAGGATTTCACAAATGACATAGCAATAGGACTCAACACATCAATGAAAGAGGCAGAAAGGATTAAGGTGAAATATGCAAGGCTTTTCTCTGATACAGAAGAAGAGGTTATAAAAGTTCCACTGATGGATGGTGGGGAAAGGAATATAACCTCAAATGAGTTATACAGCATAATTTTCCCGCGCGCAGAGCAACTTTTTACCTGGATTCAGGAGGATATCGAAAGAGCAGGCTGGGAATTGAAAGCAACCTCAGGAATAATGCTAACAGGTGGAGGATCTCTGCTCTCCGGACTTAAAAAATTCGCCTCATCTTTCTTCAACACAATGGTAAGAATTTCAGGTCCAAGAAACACTTCCAGGCTCTTGAACCTAGATGATGAATTCACATCTCCTGAATACTCTACTTTTGTAGGGATTCTTAAATACGCTCAGGAAAGAGAACAATTCGATGGGAAATCATCTTCAGGATTTCTTCCATCGATAAAAAATGCCTTAAAAAATATATTTGGAAAAAAATCAGGGGGTTAAAAATGGCCGAAAAAACAGCAATAAGTTTTGAGTTTGAGAACATCACTTCCCCTAAGATAAAGGTGGTGGGAATAGGGGGAGGTGGGTGCAATTCAGTGGACATGCTTAAAGAAGAGTCTATAGAGGGGGTGGAATTAATAGCCGTCAATACCGATAAGTATTCTTTAGAAAGGTCTTTAGCAGACATCAAAATTCAAATAGGAGAAACGGTAACGAGGGGGATGGGAACAGGAGGAGACCCTGACAAGGGAAGAGAATCTGCACAGAAGGATTCTGACAAGGTGATGAAGGTTATTGAGGATACAGATATTCTTTTTATAGCCTCAGCATTCGGAGGAGGAACAGGGACAGGTGCAACGCCGGTCATTGCAGAACTCGCAAAAAAGAGTGGTATTTTAACAATAGCATTTATTATGATGCCTTTCGAATACGAAGGCCCTTTTGTTGTAAAAACCGCTGAGGAAGGATTGATAGACTTAAGGGAACATGTGGATAGTCTCTTGGTGGTTCACAATTCCAATGCGCTTAATCTTGAGTTAACCAAAAGCCCTATTGAAATTTTTAGAGATATTAACAGAATTCTTCTGAATGCGGTTGTCGGAATAAGGGATATAATTTTCAATCCTGCCTATATGAAGCTTGACCTTTCAGATGTTAAAAATTATCTCTATTCCAAAGGAAAAACCCTTATAGGTGTGGGTGAGGCAGAAGGGGAAAACAAGGGAGAGGAAGCAATACAAAAAGCTGTCCACTCTCCTCTTCTTGAACTCGACTCAATAGCAGGTGCTCAATCGATATTGCTGCACGTAACCCATGGGAGTGATACAACCATGAAGGAAAT
Organism: Candidatus Aminicenantota bacterium; assembly: GCA_021161165.1. Lineage (GTDB taxonomy): Bacteria > Acidobacteriota > Aminicenantia > S016-38 > S016-38 > S016-38. Next base: position 2,852 of record JAGHBF010000090.1, on the reverse strand, counting down.
TATAAAGATAATGGAGGTTGTAAGAGAAGAAGCAAAAGGGAATTCTGATATTGATGTTAACTTAAAATTAGGGTTTTCTCTAAACGATAACTTTGCCGGCAAAATTAGAACCACTGTTATTGCCACTGATTTTCTTGACGAGGAACTTGGAGAAACTGTACAGGAGACCCTCGAACCGGTGGAAGAAGAAATAGGAGAAGTCAAAGAAAACACTCCTGAAACAGGGCTTCTAGCAGATCCGATGAAATTGAATTCATCTTCAACTCCCACAAGAATACCGGAAGTTAAAGCAAGGGAAGATTTTGAAGAATCCATTCCCAGGAGAAGAGCAACTCGAAAACCTCCATTCTTGGAGAGAATGGAAAATGAAAAAGGGGAAGATAAAACCTCCAGAAGCAGAGGAACACTGCCCAGTGTGTTTGAAAAATTTCTCGCGGAGGAAGACTAAATGAAGAAAAAATTTAAGTTCTCCCAGATCGTAACCCCCACCGGGAAAAAAGCTTTGAAGGGAGAAGAAATGTCCCGGCTCCATATAATTAAGCCAGGTGAAATCATAGTTGAAAATGGAAGGATAGTGGAAATCGGAGAAAAAACAAGAGACGCTGATTATTGTGAGGAATACTTCGGTAAAATAGCCATTCCCGGGCTCGTTGACGCACATAACCATCTTGTTTACGGAGGAAAACGGGTGAACGAATTTGAGATGAAATTAAAGGGTGTTTCATACATGGAAATCGCAGCTGCGGGTGGGGGTATTAAATCCACGGTAAAGGCAACAAGGAACGCCTCAAAAGAAGAGCTCTTTTTACAGTCCACAAAAAGGGCATTTTTTATGTTAAAAAACGGAACTACAAGTTCTGAGGCAAAATCCGGTTATGGATTGAACCTTGAAGGCGAAATAAAACAACTTGAAGTGGCCAGTCTTTTAAATGAAAAATTACCCATGGATATAGTTCCTGTATTTCTGGGAGGACATGATATACCCCCTGATTCAAAGAAGGAAGATTATCTGGAACTTCTTGAAAAGGAACTTATCCCGGAAGTTGCCAGAAGGAATCTTTCAAAATATTTCGATGCCTTCTGCGAAAATGGAATATATGATACAAAGGATATTGAACGAATGTTTAAGGTAGCAAAGGATTATGGATTTAAATTGAGACTACATACAGAGGAATTCAGCCATATGGGAGGAATTCCCCTGGCAGTGCATTACGGAGCGGTCTCGGTTGACCACATTCTCTTCGCTGACGAAAATGACGTGAAACTCCTCGCGAAATCAGATACAGTAGCTGTAATCATGCCATCAGTGAGCTTTTTCCTAAGGATGGAAAAATTTGCTCCTGCAAGAAAAATAATAGACGAAGGAGGAGCTGTCGCTCTCGGGACAGACCTTAACCCTGGAAGTTCTCCTGTAGAATCAATGTTTTTCCCGTTGTGGTTCGCTGTATTCAAAATGGGCTTAAGAATGGAAGAGGCTATCACTGCTGCCACACTAAATTCAGCCCATGTTCTTGGTCTTTCGGAAACAGCGGGGAGCCTTGAACCAGGGAAAAAAGCTGATTTTTTGATTATAGATGTAGAGGATTACAGGGAAATCTTCTACAGACCTTCTGAAACACATATTCAGAAAGTCTTTAAAGAGGGAAAGGAAGTTTTCAAAATCAATTCCAGTTATTTTGAAATTGGCATATAGGCTATAACTTTATTTTTCCCTAGATTTTTTGCCTCGTAGAGAGCCTGGTCTGCCTGTTCAATAAGCTCTTCCAATGAAGAGGCTGTAATAGGAAAGCAAGAAATTCCCGCACTTATTGTAACTTGTATGGAATTATGGAAAGCCTCTATATAAGTCTCATCCACTTTCTTTCTTATCCTCTCTGTCAAAGCAACCGCCCCTTCTATGTCTGTTCCAGGAAGTAATAGAGAAAATTCCTCCCCACCGTATCTGGCCGCAATATCCTGGCTCCTTTTTATAGTAAGAATAATTTTTGCAACCTCTTTTAAAACCACATCTCCCACAGGATGGCCATATTTATCATTAACCTGCTTAAAATCATCAATATCCATCATAATGAAGGCCAAAAGTCCATTATGTCTCCTCGCTATCTCTAACTGGAGCTTTAATTCATCCACAAAATAAGACTTGGTCATAAGGCCTGTGGCTCCATCGTAAATTGCCATTTTATAAAGCCTGTTGAAAAACTGGGTATCATATTCATCCTTATAGTGAAATTTAATTATAGTCTCACCCACTCTTATTTTGTCCCCGGAAACGAGAAGCTTTCTTGAATTTATTCTCTGTTCGTTCACATAGGTTCCGTTAGATGAACCCACATCCTCTATTTCATAAAAACCTTCTTTCGAAGGCCTTATCACACAATGCCGCCTTGAAACCATCCTATCCGTAAGCTTAAAATTCGCTTCCTTACTCCTTCCTATTAGAACTGGTTCACTATGTAGCTGAATCTCCTTTCCAAAATCCAGATCAGTACCCCAGATTACAGTTAAAAATGGCTCTCCCTTGCCTTTTTCTTCTCCCATTAAATAAAATCTATCACTTTTGCTTTACTCTTTCAATGTATTTTAGTTCTTCAGTATCTATTCTTACTACATCCCCTTTCTCTATAAAGAATGGAACAGATACTTTTAACCCGGTTTCAAGAACCGCTGGCTTGTTGCTTGCAGCTGCTGTTGCCCCTTTCAAATAAGGCTCTGTCTCCACAACTTCGAGCTCAACAGTTTTTGGAGGAATTACTCCCACCGGTTTCCCATCATGCATTTCAATTTCGAACTCTACATCATGCTTCAGGAAATATATGGCATCTCCTATCATTTCCCTGTGGATAGGTATCTGT
>JAGHBF010000027.1 GCA_021161165.1 Candidatus Aminicenantota bacterium | reverse complement strand
GGGCATATATTTGTGTTTGGAGGATCTCCATAGCTGTTTTTACAGGAACAGAACATCTTTGATTCAGTCTGAAGTTGTAGATGAATTTCAAGTCCAATCGTTGGTTCATACATTTGAAAAAAATTATATCATTGAAAAATAATTAAGTGGAAACTATAATATTTTTTCATGAAGTTTTACCTTAATTTTGCCAAATTTGTTGCCGGAGGAATAAATCCTTTATCCGGACCAATAAAAATACAATGGGAGCTTACCTATAGGTGTAATCTCCGATGCAAACACTGCCACTTATGGAAAGTTAAGGATGAGGTAAGGCTTCCTCTGGAAAAGGTTAAAGAAATCCTTTCAGAACTGAGAACTCTTGGAGGCAGATATGTATCATTCTCAGGGGGAGAGCTTTTCCTGTTGAACGAGGCTTACGAAGTTTTATCTCACGCCAAATCCCTGGGTTTTAAGGTTGCTGCTAATTCCAACGGGTGGTTAATGAATGAGAAAAATGCTCAAAGACTTGCGCAAACTGGAATAGATTCAATATTTTTTTCTCTGGATGGGCCTCGAGAAATTCATGATTGGATACGGGGTGTAGATGGAGCCTGGGAAAGAGTTTTAGCGGCCATAGAGAATGTGAAAAAGGCTGGTGAAAGACCAAAAGTTTTCGTCAACATAACATTAAATAAGAAAAACCTTCCCTATCTTCATGATACAGTCAGACTTGCAGTAGAGAAAGGAGCCGATGGGGTCACAACCGAACCAGTGCACAGGATAGAAAAGTATTCTCCTGAGGAAGACCTTGGACTTACTCGGGAAGATATTCCCCTCCTTAAGGAACAAATAGATTCAATTTTGAGAGATTTTCCTTCTTATCTTCCCCATTTTCATGATTATCTCAGGATGTTCCCGGCTTTTATAGAAGACCCGGAAAGGGTCAAAAAAAGCTTCAGATGCATCGCTACCTTTTTTTCTGTTCAAATACATCCTAATGGAGATGTTCATCCATGTCCAGTAGCATTCAAAAAAATAGGGAATCTCCAAGAGAAAAGTTTTAAAGAAATATGGTTCAGCCGTGAAGCAGAGGATCTGAGAAGAGAGATAAAAGCGGGGAACCATCCTCCCTGCTGGTTCACCTGTGTTGGACCGGCCAATTTATATCTTAGCTATGTAAGCAAGGGAAAATTCTTCAAACTTCTGTCTCCTTCTTTTTTAAAATATGTTTTCAGGGAGAAAATATGAACCATTTAGTTCATCTTGCAAGACTCTATTACCACTATAGAAGAAGGAGCCAGAAAGTTCCTGTGCCTCCCACCCGTATCTGGCTTGAACCCACCAATGCCTGTAATCTGCGCTGTATAATGTGTCCCAACGGGACAGATTACAACGCACTCAAAAGAGGAATGATGGAATGGGACCTTTTTGAAAATTTAATATCACAGATAAGCAAATTCGCTTACGATGTAAATCTTTTTCACAGAGGAGAAAGTTTACTTCACCCCAGGTTCGTGGAAATGGTGCGTGTAACAGCGGAGGCCGGGTTAAGGCCAAGGCTTCACACAAATGCGACTATTCTGGATAAGAATTATTCAAAAGAGTTAATAGATGCCGGACTTGATTTTATATCATTTTCCTTTGATGGTTATGAGAAGGAAACTTATGAAAGAGTAAGGGTCGGGGCAAATTTTGACCAGGTTCTTTCCAATATTCTAAAGTTTCTGGAAGTAAAAAAAGAAAGAGGATCAGGGAAACCTTATACTGTAATAGAAGTGATGGAGGTTTTAAAGGGAAGCGAGGAGGAAATTAAGAGAAAGAGAGAAAAATTTCGTTCCCTTTTCAACGGGTTACCCCTTGATAAGTTTATTGTAAGAAGAATTCACAATTGGGCTGGGCTTTATAATATCAACAGGAAGGGCAAACTTAATTATGTGCCCTGTACTTTTCCGTACTATTCCATGACCATTTTTTACGATGGCAAAGTGCCAGCATGTCCGCAAGATTTCTTCGGAGAGATTTTTATAGGTGATGCCACCGAAAAATCGCTTCTTGAAATCTGGAATAGTGAGAACATGAAAAAATTGAGATTAAGTTTTGCAAGAGAGAAGAATGAGAAGCATCCAAGATGTCAGAAATGCGATATGATATATAGAGAGACTTTTTTGGGAATTCCAAAGAGTTATCTTAAATTTTTCATAAGGGAGAACACATGAAATTTTTAGCAGATCTCCATGTTCATTCTAGACATTCAAGAGCAACCTCCCGGGATATGGACCTTCCTGTTATGGCGATTTGGGCCAAGTTGAAGGGTATAAAAGTCATTGGTACAGGAGATTTTACGCACCCGGATTGGCTTTTCAGAATAAAAAATTTGCTTGAGCCCAGAGAGAATGGCTTGTTTGTTCTTAAAAATCCACCCGCGAATCCGTTTCCAGTGAACCTTACATTTGAAAAGGAAGATGTATACTTTATGCTTTCCTCTGAGGTGAGCCTGATATACTCAAAAGGCGATAGGGTAAGGAAAATTCATGTGGTTTTGCTTGCGGAGAGTCTTGAAGATGTAGAGAGATTAAACACTGTCCTTTCTGCAAAGGGCAATTTGCAGGCTGATGGAAGACCAACCTTCGGTATGGATATGAGAGAGCTCATAGAAATAATTCAAAAGAATGCCCCAGCTACAGCTATTATTCCAGCACATATATGGACACCCTGGTTTTCCCTTTTCGGAGCAAATTCAGGCTTTGATTCGATAGAGGAGTGTTGCGGAGACCTTGCTGAATTCATCACTGCCCTTGAGACTGGGTTGAGCTCTGACCCGCCAATGAACTGGAGATTATCCTCCCTTGATAAATTTACCCTTGTTTCCAACTCAGATGCCCATTCGCCTACCAATATAGGAAGAGAGGCAAATCTTTTTGATACCGAGCTATCTTATAAGGCTATAGTAGATGCCATAAAAACCAGAAAAGGTTTTCTAAAAACCATAGAATTTTTCCCTGAAGAAGGAAAATACCATTATGATGGTCACAGAAATTGTGGAGTTAGACTCTCCCCTCGCGAAGCAATGAAGCTGGATAATATATGTCCAAAATGCGGGAAGAAACTTACTATAGGAGTGGCTCACAGAGTTGAGGAGCTCGCTGATAGAGAAGAAGGAGAGAGGCCAGAGGGTGCTGTTGATTATACTCACCTTTTCCCTCTTCAGGAAATAATTGCAAAGGCAGAGGGTAAAACCAAGCATTCTAAGAGAATCATGGAAATGTTTCTATCAGCTTTTGAGGCCTTTGGCGGAGAATTTAAAATTCTTACTGAGGTACCAACCGATGAAATAAAAAGACTGCTTGGGGAAAGAGTGGCAAAAGGAATTGAAAACATGAGGAAGGGCAAAGTTAAAGTTGAACCCGGCTATGACGGTGTTTATGGAATAATAGACCCACTTTTTGAGGATGAAGAAAAAAAGAATAAGCAGCAAAGTCTTTTCTAAGGAGGACACATGCAAAGCACTCTTGCAATTATAAAACCAGAAATTCTAAAAAAAGGACTGTCAGGTAAGATAATTTCTATTATCGAAGAGCACGGATTCAGAATTTCGGCAATGAAGATGGTTCACCTTACAAAAGATCAGGCTGGTAGATTTTATCATGTCCACAGGGGAAAATTTTTCTTTGAAGAACTTACTCAATATATGTCTTCTGGACCCATTATTGTAATGGTACTATCAGGTGATAATGTAATAGAGAGATGGAGAAGTCTAATGGGTGCGACAGATCCATCAAAGGCAAAAGAAGGAACGATAAGAAAGCTATATGGAACAGACATTCAGAGAAATGCGGTTCACGGTTCTGATGCTCCTGAAACTGCTGCCTTTGAAATTTCTTTTTTCTTTTCTAAAATGGAGATAGAGAATGGATCTTGAACTGAAAAAAAAGGAAGAAAGTGGGATTCTCTTAATAAAGCCAGTGGGAAGGATTGATCCAATAACAGTGGAGGTTTTTGATAAAGCTATAGAAGATGCTATAAAATCGGGTAAATACAACATTATAATTGATTGTTCCGAGCTTTCTTATATTTCCTCCGCAGGATTGGGGGTTTTAATTGGTTATATAGAGGAAGTGAGGGAGAAAGGAGGGGATATTGTAATTTGCTGCACCTCTTCGGAAGTTTACGAGATATTTGACCTGCTCGGCTTCACGAAAATTTATAAGTTTTTCCCCGATACAGAAAAAGCCAGGAATTTTTTTAGAAGTGGCTAAGGTATATTTAAAGTTTCCAGCCTATTATTCTTATTTAGAAATAATTTCTGATTTTACCAGAAAACTTCTACTTTCCTTCTCTTTCGATAGTAGAGAAGCCAGACTCTTTTCCTGGGCAGTGGAGGAAATAATAACTAATATAATAAGGCATTCCTATGAAGGTAGAGAAGGTGAAACCCTGGAAATTGAATGGGATGTAAGTTCTGGAAAGG
>JAGHBF010000009.1 GCA_021161165.1 Candidatus Aminicenantota bacterium | reverse complement strand
TGGGGTCTTCGAGTATTATAGAAAACCAACCATTCCATTAGCCTTCTATTGAAAGCGTCTATATCTGTTACGAGTTCATCCAGGTGATAAAGTAGAAATTCCTCCTTCAGCGTTCTATTGAATCTTTCTATGTAGCTATTGCTTTGAGGACGACGCGGATAATTAAAGAAATGAACCACATCCCTTCTCTCTGCCAGCCTGTGGAAATCTTTCATAAATTCTGAACCGTTGTCTGTCTGAATATGAGTTATAGAAAAAGGTGCGACTGCCATGAGTTTTTCCATAAAATCCGCACCAGACCTGCTGGAGATTTTTGTTTTTACTCTGATTAATTTCATGGGTTCAAAAGCGGTTGGCAATTCGGAACTCTTCATAGTAGGAGTTAAGGTAACAATTCTGTTGCTTTTTTCCTTAATTGGTCTATTTTATGCAAAATTCCAACTCCTTTCTCCTTCTCACTGGCCAGGGGTTAATAATATACTTTTTGCAGTAGCTGTTGTATTTATGGCATATGAAGGTTTTGGCTTAATAACTAATGCAGCTGAGGATATGGCAAATCCTGCCTCCACTCTACCGAGAGCGTTATATATGAGTGTATTGATAGTAATAGGTATATATGTAGCGGTTTCCCTTGCTGTGGTAGGTAATTTAACTATACCTGAAATAATAAAAGCCAGGGATTATGCAATAGCAGAAGCTGCGAAACCATTCCTTGGAACAATAGGTTTTAAAATTATTGACATTGCAGCTCTCTTTTCCACATCTTCAGCGATAAACGCCACTCTGTACGGTGGGGCTAACGTAAGTTATATGATTGCCAAGGAAGGGGAAGTACCAAAATTTTTTGAAAGAAAAGTATGGAATCGAAGTATAGAAGGTCTCTTTATAACAGCAGGTTTCGTAATTCTCTTTACAAATATATTCGATCTTGCTGGAATCGCCATGATGGGAAGTGCGGCCTTTCTTATTATATACGCAGCTGTGAATATAAGTCACCTATATCTTTACAAAGAAACCGGAGCAAAATTAATTATGATATGGCTATCCATTTTAGGTTGTTTAGCTTCCTTTATTGTTCTTTTTATATACCTGCTTATCACTCGCCAGTTACTCTACTTGCCCTTTTTTCTGTTTTAATCGCTTCATTTCTAATCGAGATAATTTATAGGAAATTAACTGATAGAAATTTGAAAGCAAGAATAAACCGTCCTTAGATTATTGGTAAATTCACATCTTAATTATTGCCATATAAAGAAGCTGTGCTAAATCCTCCATAATTTCAGGAGTTATATACTCTGGTCTGTCTGTGCTTTTATGATAATTGCTGAACCCGAGGGGAATTCCATAAGTAGAGAAAGAGATTGTGGGAATCCCAGCCCACATAAAATGAGCTGCATCGAGACGGGGTCTTGCTATATTGGAAAAATATATGGGTTTTATAACACGATGTATGTATTCCCTGTTTGCAAAATCAATATACTTCCATAACGAAGGATAGTTTTTACCTGCTATAGCCAATATTTTATTTCCCCTACCAACCCCATCGGAGTTGAAACAGGCCACTATTTTCTTTCCATTAAGAGTTGGATGCTTGATGAAAAACTCGGAGCCTTTAACCCCCTGCTCCTCTGCTCCGAATAAAGCAAATACTACAGTCCTCTTTGGTTTTACAGGAGATTTTGCCAGGGCCTCTGCCACACCGAGAACCACTGCCACCCCGGAAGCGTTGTCGTTAGCTCCTGGAACCAGAAGAGGATTTTTTCCTACGTGATCGAGGTGGGCGCTAACCACCACAACTTCATTTTTTAAGACTGGGTCTGAGCCCTCTATCATCCCAAGCACATTGTAGGCAACCCCCTCGGGATGATGTTCCGTAAAGTTTTTTATGGTCATTACCTTTCCAAGATTAAAGGAACATGGTTTTTCTTCTCTTTTTCATCCTTTCTACAGCTTCTTTGTGAGAGATTTTCGCTCCTGTAAATAAATCCTCAAGAATGGTTTTGCCAATATAAGTGAGAACAAATCCTTTTATATAGACACAATTTGGATTGGTTATGTGATAATTATAAAGCATTCCAGCTGCCCCATGTTTCCATGCGTTTCTCACCTTATATTGATGAAAGGAATAGGGACGCCATTTTTTGAATTCCTCTGGTTCTTTATCGGGAGAAATCGGAACTTCCCTTTCCATAAGTACGATCTTGCCCTTTACATCCACACCCTTATAGTCATCATATCCAAGTTCTGGGGCAGTTATACCATACCCTACATACACAACCTCTGTCTTAACTTCACCGGTGTCGGAAGTGGCGCCAGGAATAAAATCCTTCTCGAGCCTGTAAAACTTGAGGATTTCATGTTTATTACCAATGGGGATATATAAATACGCTTTGTCACCTGGAAGGATGAGCGTGTATGGATTTTTAAAGGCCTGGAGATAGCTATCATTATCCCCTGCTGGTTTAATGCCCCATTTCTTAAAATGGGAAATAATCCACTCAGCAGCGAGGTTAAATCCTTTTGTACCGGTCAGTCGTCCACCATATTTTTCTTTGCACAGCTCCTTCACATATCCGTAAAGGGTGTGACTGGATATGGAATGCATTGTTTCCAGGACGGAACTTTCAGTTTGTGAATAGGCATTAAAGATAAAGCCGGAGAAAACCAATAAAACAAGAGACAATCTTACAAAGATTTTTCTCATCCGACCTCCTTCTTTCATCATTAGAACAAAAATTCCAGCTTTTCTCAAAATCTTTTTGATTAAATTTTCGATCCGGGGTTGACATATTATATTTTTGTGATATTATGTTAGTGAATGATAACTAACTTAGAGGTTTAAATGAATGGACTGAGTAAAAGACAGAAAGAGATAGTGGAAGCTGCTCTAAAGCTAATTTCCGAAGGCGGAATTCAGGCTCTTACAATGAAAAATCTCGCTAATGTATTGGGTATTACGGAACCTGCCCTGTACAGACACTTTGAGAACAAACACGATATTCTCCTGAACGTCCTCTTGTATTTTAAAGAAGAAACGGAAAGCATTTTTTCGGACATTATGAAGAGTGATTTATCACCGATTGAAAAAATCAAACAGTTTTTCGTAAAGCACTTCGAAAAATTTACCAGTAACCCTGCTATTGCAGTTATACTTTTCTCTGAAGGGATTTTTCAGCTTGATGAACGACTGCTTCACAATGTCAAAGCCCTGATGAACTTCTCTGCAGAGAAACTGACAGAAATGATAAGAGAAGGACAGAGAACAAAAACAATAAGAGAAGATATTCCTGCAGAAGAACTTACTCTAATATTGATGGGAACCTTAAGGCTCCAGGTGTTAAAATGGCGGCTAAAGTTTTTCTCATTTGATCTCAATGAAGAGGGGAAAAAAATATGGAACTCACTGGAAAGAATTATAAGGGGTTAAAAAATTTTTACCCTTATATGTTAGTTATTATTAACTAACCTGAAGGAGGAAATTTATGAAGGAAAAACTGCTAAAATTTTCCTGGCTGGTACTGATCGCCATACTCTTAATTACAGTGGCATCGGTTCTGGTTATGAAAAAATATTCCCGGTTGGAAACCAATCTTGACAAGTATATGCCTGAAAATCATCCTGCCTTTGTTTACAGCAATAAGGCTGAAAAATGGTTCCACATCAAGGATGCGGTTGTTATAGCCATTGAAAATAAAAGTGGAGTCTTCAACTACTCTACCCTTAAGAAAATAAAGGACATTACTAAAAAACTTCAGAGAATGAAGGAAATAAAAAGGACGGATGTTACTTCACTTTATACTGCGGATAACATCGTATCTTCAGAGGGAAGTCTGGACGTTAAAAAGTTTTATAAACGGGTTCCAAAGGATAAAGAGTCTCTGGAAAACCTGAAGAAAGAAGTTGAAAACAATGAGATGATCTTCGGAAGACTCGTATCCAGGGATGAAACTGTAGCTATTATTCTCGCCAGAATTGACAACGATATCTTTACCCAGGAGTTCTACAACAGGATCCTAAGCATGGCTAAAGAATATGAAGGACCGGAAAAAATTTATGTCGCCGGACGTCCCATTGTCGAGGGAACACTTGCTTACCTGATGCCCAAGGATATGAAAAGAATGGTTCCAATAGTTGTTTTTGTAATCATTATCGTTCTTTTACTTGTACTTCGTAGCTTTAAAAGTACATTTTTCACCCTTATGGTGGTTTTAATCAGCACACTCTGGACATTCGGGCTTATGGCAGCCCTTCATATACCAATCTATGCAGTAACCACAATGATTCCTGTCATGCTTATTGCAATTGGAGTTGCTTACGGAATACACCTTTACAATCACCTGCAATTGTTTATTAAGGAAAATCCCAATGCATCTAAAAAGGAAGCGGTACACGACATGCTCTCTGAGATGTGGAAACCTGTACTAATGACTGCTATTACTACAATGGTGGGCTTTATTTCCCTTTTAACCTCCCAGGTATATCCAGTTAAATACTTTGGGGTGTTTGCTGCTTTTGGGGTATTTATAGCCCTAATACTTTCCCTCGGCATGATTCCAGCTTCTATATACGTCTTCGGGATGCCAGGATTTAAAAAGCAGGCCGGTGAAGAAACCCCGGAAAAAAGTTTTTATTTTAGAGCCACAGACAGAATAATAAAGGCAAAACCCATTATTCTTATAATCACAATATTGGTTGTGGGAATTTCCATATACGGAATTTCAAAGGTGTGGATAAGTTCAAGTTTCCTTGCCAAATTTGAGACGAACAGTGATATAAGGAAAACAGATAGGTTTATAAATGAACACTTCGGCGGAACTACTACTCTAAATGTAATACTTGAAGGAAAAGACAAGGATACAATTAAAAAACCTGAGGTCCTGAGAACTATTCTGGAAATGCAGAAGGAGGTCGAGAAGCTGCCTCTGGTAGGAAGTTCCTTCTCTCTCGGAGATTTCATAAAGAGAATGAACAAAGTAATGCACGCAGACAGGGAGGAATACGACACCATTCCTGATAACCAGAATTTGATTGCCCAATATCTTCTCCTCTACGAAATGTCAGGGGATCCTGAAAACCTTGCCAGGGTTGCTGATTACAAGTACAAAAAGGCAAATGTAACCTTTCAGCTAAAAAGTGACGACTCCAAGGCTCTTAAAGAAGCGATAGCAGTTATTGAAAAATTCAAGGACAAGCTGAAAAAGGAAGGAATAGAAATTCACTATGCAGGGTCAGGCTACAAAGCTCTTGTATTTACTGATCTTCTCTTAGAAGGACAGATAAAGAGTCTCCTTCTCTCGCTCGTCATAGTGGTGATACTCCTTACCATAATGTTCAAAAAATTCTCTATAGGCCTTATTGGTGCCATTCCAATAACCATAACCACTATAGTAACCTTCGGAGTAATGGGGCTTCTAAATATCCCTCTCAGCTCTACCACTGCGCTTATTTCAAGTATAGCAATAGGTATTGGCATAGACTATGCAATACACTTTATAGACAGGTACAGAATATATGCGGCAAGAACAGGGAACAAAGAATTAACTTCCCGCTTGACCATGTATCATTCTGGAAGAGCCATATTCTACAATGCTCTTGTGGTAATAGCAGGATTTATGGTTCTGGTTTTTTCAGTGTTCCCTCCAAACAGAACTCTGGGAGCATTGGTTTCTATGAATATGCTGGTTAGTTTCCTCGGAACCATAACCATCATGTTCATAATACTTTACATTAAAAATACTTACTTTAAAAGGAGGAAAGTATGAGGAAAGCAATAGCTTTAACCTTAATGGTGATTTTTATCGGAGCAGGCTCTCTCCTGATGGGGGGAGAAAAGCTCACAGGGCTTGACATTATGAAGAAGGTTTACTACAGACCTTCTCCAAAGGATATGACCGCAGAACTTGTTATGACTCTTATTAATTCCAATGGTGACAAAAGAGTCAGAAAGATCAGACAGTACATCAAGGATTACGGAAAGGTAGAAAAGAAAATAATGTTCTTTATAGCCCCTGCAGACGTCAGAAATACTTCATTCATGAACTGGAGTTATGACGACCCAAACAAAGACGATGATCAGTGGATATATCTGCCAGCATTGAAGAAAATTAAAAGAATATCCAGCGAAGACAAAAGTGATTACTTCATGGGTTCTGACTTCACTTATGACGACCTTGGAAACCGTCTTCCCGAAGAAGACAACCATAAAATTATACGAGAGGAAAAACTTAACGGTGAAGACTGCTATGTAATTGAAAACACTCCAAAAGATCCGGACTACATGTACTCAAAGACTATAACATGGGTTGTTAAAGGGAAATGGATAGGCATAAAGCGCAAATTCTACGATGAAGACGGAGAATTTCTGAAAGAGCTCACCGCAGAAAAATACGAGAATATAAAGGGATACTGGATCCTCGCAAGGGTGAAAATGCACAACGTTCAGAAGGACCACACAACTGTAATGGAGCTCAAAAATATCAAGGTTGACACAGGGATACCCGACAGGATGTTCACCGAAAGGATGATGAAAAGAGGGGTGAGATGAAAAGAATTATCGCTTTATTCGCACTACTCATTCTTGCAGCAGGATTGGCCGCTGAGGGGGTGCAGATTACAGGTTATGTAAGGAATTACACCGGTGTACTGCTCCATGGAGACTATGATTTTTCAATTGTTCAGAATACCCTCAATCTAAACTTTGAGCTTAAATCTGATAAAGTGGCCTTCAAGGTTAATCCCTATGTTTATCAGTATTTCGACAGGGACAATGTATTTGATATGAGAGAGGCCTACCTCGACCTCTATTTTAACTCCATGGACATAAGAATTGGAAAACAGCAGATTATATGGGGTAAGGCTGATGGAGTGTTTATAACCGACATAATTTCCCCAAAGGACCTTACTGAATTTCTGCTAAGGGACTTCGACGAAATAAGAATGGGAGTTACAGCTGCAAAAGTGGACTATTACATAGGGAATAGCACTTTAGAAGTCGTCTGGGTTCCTGTTTTCTCTCCGAATAAAATGGCAGAGGAAGGTTCTATATGGCATCCTGTTATGGAACTACCCTCAAATACCATCTTTGATTTCTCAAAGAAGGACGTGGCGTTCAACCTTAAAAACAGCGAAATTTTTGCTAAATTTTCAACTCTTACCGGTCCTGTAGATTTCGAAATTATGGCTGGATACACATGGGATGCAGATCCCACTCTCTTTACAGAAAAGAAGATAGATCCAGTTTCCCATCAACTTCTTTCAATGATCATAATCCCTCAATACGACAGACTTACAGTCTTTGGAGGTAGCTTCAGTACCACAATAAAGGGATTTGTGCTAAGAGGTGAAGCTGCCTACTATGTAGGAAAATACTTCCAGACAACAGATCCAACCGTTCCCTTCGGAGTTACGGAGAAGAATTATCTACACTACCTTATAGGACTGGACTACACACTTTGGGGAGCTAAAGTCAGCGCACAGTTCATCCAGAGAATAATATTCGATTATGCTCCCATGTTAACCATGCCGGAACATCATAATATGATGACAGTCCTTGTTTCAAAACAATATCTCAACGACACCCTTACTGTAGAATTTTTCTCCTATATAGGCATAACTGATGGAGACGCTCTGATAAGACCTAAAATTACCTATAGCTTTGCTGACGGCTTTGATATACAGGTAGGAGCCAATATTTTCACTGGTTCTAAAGGAATGTTCGGACGCTTTCACGATAACGACATGGTTTATACAAAATTACGCTATAGCTTCTGACCTGCTCCCAAAAACTGGACAAATTTCATGTTAAGACGTGATAAGATAATAAAAATGTAAAGGAGGAACAATGGGAAAAAGCAAGTACAGTGTTGACCAGGTAATCCGTATCCTTACGGAAGCAGAGCTTCCTGGAGTAACAGCGGCTTCAGTTGCGAGGAAATACGGAGTATGCGAGCAGACGATCACTTGCTGGCGGAAGAAATACAGGGGAATGGACAGCTCTGATGCAAAGCGCCTTCAGGTTCTTGAAGAAGAGAATCGAAGGCTAAAGAAGATTCTCGCAGAAAAAGAGCTTGAGATACAGATGCTGAGCGAAGTTATAAAGAAAAATTTCTGACAAAGGGGGAGTTGAAGCAGGTGGCAAAGAAGCTCAAAGACATGGGAATGAAGCTAAAGCGGTTGAGGCAGCTTTTCTCTATAGCTCGCTCCAGTTTTTACTGCAGCGGCAAACCTGAAAAGGATGTATTTCTTAAAGAGAAAATAAGAGAAATAGCCTTTGCATATCCCTTCTATGGCTACAGGAGAATTCATATAGAGCTAAAAAAGCAAGGGATATCAGTAAACCTCAAGAAAGTCTATCGTTTATACAGGAAGATGAGCCTTCAGCGTCCAAAGAGGATAAAGGCAAAAAAGAAAGCTGCTATCTCTTTTCCTGCGGTAAAAGCATCTCATCCCTTTGAGATATGGGCTCTGGACTTTTTCTTTACTCGCTTAAGGTCAGGGAGAGCCATAAAGGTCCTTGCTGTAATAGATGAGTTTACAAAATTCGCTTTTCCACCCCTTGTAGGCTACTCAATAACAGGAGACGATGTAGCAGACCACTTAGAGGCACTTACGAAAAGGTACTTGCTACCCTCTTACATACGCTCTGATAATGGGCCGGAATTTATAAGCAAGTCTTTAGCCCCGTCTCTAAAGAAACTTCGGATAAAACATATTCGAATCCAGAAAGGCAAGCCGTTTCAAAATGGGGTAGCAGAAAGCTTTATAGGGAAATTTAGGGATGAATGGAATACAAAGTGTCTGGCACCTTTTTAAATTTTCAGAGTTCGGATGTTAAAATAAGTTTATAAAAAGGAGGAAAGATGAAGAGAGTATTTCTATATTTGTTAATTCTATCTTTAATAACCGGATTTGTTTTTGCCGCGAGTAAATCATTTTCATTAGAAAACCAGAGAGTGCGGCTGACAATAATAATTAAAAACGGCCATATTGAAAAGGAAATCCTCGAAAGCAAATCAAGCCTTCCAGCTTCTGTAATAACGGATGGAGATTTTTCTTTGAATGTTATGTGGACCGGATGGAGAGCCCCTGGAAAGGTTAACAATTCTGAGAATCCAGTAATTTTTAACAAAGAAAACTTCATTTTTCAGGAAGCAAAGGAGAAAATAGCAGGCAAAGAAAAAGAACTTTCCCTCATTTTTTCAGGTAATAACAGGGTGCCTTTTCATCTCATTCTTACATATAAATTGGGCAACGAGGATTTTTTTGTTAGGAGAAAAATAAGTGTTTTTGATAACAAAACAGGTCTTCATTTTCTAAGGAAAATATATGTCTACAAGGCCAGTATATTAAATCCATATAAAGTTGTTAAAAAAGGAGGATATGGACAACCTGTTGCTCTGAAAATGAATTCAGGAGGTGCTTTCTGGGGTCTGGAATATCCTGCCGGTACAAATTTGTTAAAAGACAAAAGGATTATAAGCTTCCAGTATATAGGTGAAAAGATAACCTCTGAGGGTGTATCTTCTGATTGGGCAGTTTTTGCTGTAACCCCTGATTCCAGAGTTAAATACTGGTTTTTCAAATATTTAGATAAAATAAGGATAGCTTCCCTTCGTCCGTATCTTCTTTACAATTCTTGGTACGACCTCAGAGCTCCTGAAATGGTCAAGTCCCCCCGCTATATAATGAATGAGAAAAATGTAAGAAGGATTATTAACCTGTTTAATAGAAATTTGACACGTAAATACGGGATAAAGCTGGATGCCTTTGTCCTTGATGATGGATGGGATATTTACAGAAGCGATTGGCAGTTATCCAGGGAACAATTTCCGCAGGGACTCAAACCCATCTCAGATATGCTCGGGAAAACTAATACTTCTCTTGGAATCTGGTTTGGTCCGATTGGAGGATATTCACATAGGAACTGGAGAGTTGAATGGATGAAAGAGCATGGCTACGAAACTGTAGGAGACCAGATGTGTTTTGGGGGAAGGAAATACAGTCAGCTTTTTAAGAACAGAGTCCTGGAATTTGTGAAGAAATACAATGTTGGATATTACAAATGGGATGGGTTCCAGTTTTCCTGTAGTGAACCTGCCCATGGACATCCTGCTGGGATTTATTCGAGAAGGGCCATTTTGAAAAAACTTATACAGGTTTGCCAGGAAGTTAGAAGTGCAAAACCGGACATTTTCCTTAACATAACCTCGGGAACATGGCTCAGCCCGTGGTGGCTTCTTTATGCAGA
This sequence comes from Candidatus Aminicenantota bacterium, assembly GCA_021161165.1. Classification (GTDB taxonomy): domain Bacteria; phylum Acidobacteriota; class Aminicenantia; order S016-38; family S016-38; genus S016-38. Next base: position 3,138 of record JAGHBF010000009.1, on the reverse strand, counting down.
TACGATATGGATGCAGGGATACGATTATGGTTATTCAGATGTTCCTTCCATTAGCAAAAGGGACAGGGCTATGACCTATAGAGATTATGTGCTGTACGACGACCTCAAAAGGAAAGATTTCTGGTTTCCCATTTCAAACCTGATGACACATGGAATTATTAAAGGACATCTTCAGAAGCTTGGCGGAGAGAATGAACCAATAGATAAATTCACGAATAATGCTGTGCTTTATTTTGCAAGAGGAATTTCCATGTATGAGCTTTATGTGTCTCCTGATATTTTGATAGATGCAGAATGGGATGCAATTGCAAAGTCCTATAAATGGGCTAAAGATAGATTTTTAATTCTAACTGCTAATACTGAGATGATAGGAGGAGATCCCGGAAAGGGTGAAGCTTATGGATACGTGCATTTTAAGGGAGAAGAAGGGATTATTGCATTGAGAAACCCTGTTATGAAGCCTCAATCAGTTAAGTTTAAACTGGACCCTGGCCATGGATTTTCCAGTATTGCAGAAAAACTTGTGCTTGAGAGGGTTTATCCTTCCAGGAAATTTTCAAAACAGCTTTTTACTTCAGGTCAGGTGATAGAAATTCCTCTTCAGGGTTATGAAACTGCAGTGTACGAAATTTATCCTTTGAAAAAAGCGAACATCCCTGTTATAGGAGGAGCCGAATTTTCCGTTGAAAATGTGAAAGGAAATGTTATAGAAATAGGCATTTACAGATCTGAGGGAAAACCGGTCATTCTTAATCCTGAACTTGTATCGTCTGTAAAATTTAACCTCAGGGTGATAGAACCTGATAGAATTCCGGAGTTCAAGATAGCCCTCGAAAAAGTAAAGACAAAGGTTTCACATAAAGCTGACGGAATGGAATTGAAAATCAAAGTTCCACCCAGGATTAAAAATGCAATTCTTGCAGTGCTTGTTAGAGCTGAAGGCGAAAAGAAGAAATTGGAGGTCCCTGAATTTTATGCAGGAAAAATGAAGCTGGAACCCGAAGTGGAAATGCAAAAGAATTCCTGGGCTTGGTATAAGATCAAACTCAGATCCGGTACTCAAAAGATTTATATAAAATCCAGAGGAAAAATGGAAGGGTGGATAATTTACAGGCAAAGATTTTATCCAAGGCGGCTTATCATTGAAACAACCAGGCCTGTTAAAATCAGACCTTTACCTCCCCTCCCCTGGAAACCAGGAACAATTGTAAGCAAGGATAGAATATTTTAACAGGTTTACTGAAGTTTGAATTTAAATGAGCCCTTTCCTTTTTTGGTGAAAATTATTCTTTTTGTTGTTTCAACTTCCCCGTATCTTCTGGAGAATTTAACTGGCTCCACAATAATTTTAAAACCTGAAGGGAATTTAAGAACAGCCCTTAGATTTTCTCTTTTGAGCACAGCGCCTTCTGTAGTAAATTTAAGAGAGACTTCAGGGTGAAGAATAAAAGACCAGTATATTTGGTGATCCTTTTCGCTGATTATACTGTCTTCCATCTCAAATCCCTTATCCGTTACTTCAATTTTTCTCCTGTGAGTGGAACCATCATCCCAGTGAAATTCTGCGCTTACCCTGGTTTTGGTGCATTCTGTCATTATGTACAATTTTTTGTTTTTCGGAGGCACGATGCTCATCTGTTCCTTACCGTCAAGGGAGACAGTAGAATGGTAGAGTGTAGAGGATATTTCCTTCGTGTAAGGTGAATAAAAGGTAAATGTTCCTGGGTCTGAAATAAATTCTTTATCTTCCACTCTAAAAATGAAAGACAGTTTGTCGGATTCTTCTGTGTCCATACATGTGAGAATCACACTTTTTTTACCACTAATCAAACTGGCAAGGCCGCCATGTTTAAGGCATAAGCCCTTTTTTGAATGGTTTCCTTTTGCAGGTTTAACGAAATACTCAACTCCTTCAGCAGGAGGATATCCGATTTTTTCCTCTTTCCTGATAGAGTATAAAAGGGAAAGGAGAAAACCGGGATTGTCCATTAATCTGTGAAAGGGGAAAAGAAACAGGTTTTTTTCGGTTCCTATTCTTGGAAGGCCATCTTCTCCTGCCAGTTCCAGCAGAATGCTCCCCATACTTTCTATTCTTTCCCAGCCCTCACCTAAGGTGTATTTATTTTTGTGCAGGAGCAGAGCGGTGTATAATGAAAGTTCAAAAAAGAATAAGTGGGCTTCCACAGAACCCCCACTGAAAAATCCATTTCTGAAAGGTTGTTCGTACAGAGAGGAAATAAATTCTTCCATGATGGAATCAAAATCAGGTGTGGGTACTGAAAATTTCCTTAGAAATATTCCGCTGAAGAGGAGCCCGGCAAGAATAGTGTGTTTTTCCAGCCCTTTGCTGTTCCTGAATTCATTGAGGTATAAATAATGTGAAAAGAGAGAGGAGACCAATTTTTCAGTAAATTTTCTGTCCTCCAGGGCACGGGATTTTATAGCATCGTAGACGAGAGTTAAAACTGCGGCTCTTATTGCTATGTCTTCTGGCTTTTTCCAACCAAGACCACGCAATGGGGGATTTTTTACCAGCCAGTCAAGTATGTCCTTTTTTATCTTATAGTAGATTTCTTCGGAATTAGATATGAAAAATTTAAAGGCTGGAAAGATGAGCCAGCTTAATCTATTAAGTAGATAAAGTAATTCTGGACTAAAACCGTTCCCACAGTTCTGTCCTGTTTTTAGACAGGAAATATTTGGTTTTGGCATAGGAGGATAACCCGGAAGAATTAACTCTCCTTTCAAATAAGAGTTTGCTGCCCTTTCAATTTCGGCTGGGGTTTTATGTAATTCTTTCTCAAGCAGAAATTTTAGTTTTGTAGGAATGATGGGGGTGGCCTTTTTACCTTCTTTTCTTAACCATCTTTCTTTCTGGGTAGGGAAGAAATTCTTCAGCTCTATCATCACTTTGAATAATACCAATTATTTTTACCATATTCCAGATATTTTTATTCCTAATGTGCGAGGATCTTTACTGAGCCCTAATCTGGACGGGACAAAATAGGGCTTTATCCTGAATTCCAGGAATCCAGTGCCACTAACTCTAAGATAATCCTGTGTCTTTATCCTGTTTAAAATTACCCTTTTTATTTTCTTTCCTTTCCAGTAAATGTCTATTATCTGACGAGTATATTT
>JAGHBF010000116.1 GCA_021161165.1 Candidatus Aminicenantota bacterium | reverse complement strand
ATAAAGGGGGTCTGTCCCCATGGAATTTTTTCTCTTCTCACGAAAATTTATATAATAGATTGAATGATTTTAGAGTTTATAATTTATGCCTCCCTTACCTCATTTATAACCGCATACCTTGTTTACAGGTTTGACAGGTATGAAAGGGAACCCCTGATTATGCTCTGGCTTTCCGTCTCAGTAGGGATGCTTTCCACTGTACTTGTGCTTATAATAAGAAAACTTCTTCCGTTTATCACATTTAGCTTAAAGGGAAATTTAATAGATGTGATCCTCGGCTCTTTCATAACAGCGGGTCTGGTTGAAGAAGGAGCAAAACTTCTTCTGTTTTTGCCCATGTTCAAAAAATGGAGTGACATAAATGAGCCCTATGATGTTATGCTTTATTTCGGATTTGTAGGAATGGGATTTGGTATTTATGAAAACCTGGGGTATGTTTTTAATATAGCCAGCAGGGTCCTCAAAATAACGGGTAAATCTGCCCTGGTGCGTAGTTTTGCCCTTAAGATTTCAGCTCTCAGATGGTTTCCTGCTCATCTTTTTATAGATTTTATTGCCGGTTATTTTATAGCAAAGGTTCTTTACAGAAAAAATAAAACCCGTGGAATATTAATTGGATACTTTGTCGCCGTCTTACTCCACGGATTTTATGATGTTATTGCTTCTCTCGGCGGATATTACCCTCTTATGGGATATGCCTTTTTTCTTGTTCTGCTGGCAATTTTCCTGGGGAAAAAAGCACTTGCCGAGTCTCTACTGCTTAGAGGGTTTGGCTCCCTCTCGGCAGAGGAAATAGAAGATGCCCGGCAAAGACTGGAAAAGCTTCAGCCGAATACTGAGAAACCTGATATAGCATATATATCTTTCATAATTTTTATGTTTTTTGTGTCTGTCTTCGCCACTATATTTGCTGAAATGATTGCCCATATGTTTTTTGTGGGAAGAAGATAGTTATTTACTGGATGCAAAGAAAAGAAATATTCCAGCGGCTACAGATACGTTCAGAGAGTCAATTTCACCCTTCATGGGAATAGAGAGCTCAAAATCACACTCTCCTGAAACGGATTTTCTTATACCCTTTCCTTCTGAACCGAGGATTATTATTCTCTTTTCAGGAAATTTAAACTCATTCAGTGGAATTCCCGTTTTTTGTGCGCATATTACCCAGTATCCCGCCTCCTTTGCTCTTTTTAAAAAAGCTTTAAGATTGGATGTTCGGTGTATCGCCGCTTTAAACATTGCACCTGCAGATGCTCTTGCCACTGTGTCTGTAAGAGCAGAGGAGTGTCTTTTTTCCGATACAATCGCTGCTTCAAAGGCGTAAGCGGAACGTATGATTGCCCCAAAGTTCATTGGGTCTTCCACACGGTCCAGGCAGATTATTGTCCGGTATTTAAGGACTTCATCTTCTTCGAGAAGACGAACCGGCGAAACCTGTGCCACGGGAGATTTTTCCGAAGGCGAAAAGCTGAATGGAACGGATAGCTCCCTTGCCAGTTTCTTTATTTCTTCTATTCGTGGGTCTTTTCTTCCTGCGGGAAGAATTATTTTTTCAACCTCTGCTCCTGATTTCAGGGCTTCTATTATGGGATTTATTCCTTTAATGACCATTCTTCGTATTTTTTTAGCCGCTCCAGAGGAGAAATCGTATACCCCAGTGAAGAGGCCTTTTCAATTAGCTGTGCCAGAAATGAAAGGTCAGGACCTGATCCCCTTCCTGTAAGAGCTATTCTTAGAGGATGATATAGTGCTTTTCCCCTGATTCCAAGTTCCTTTGAGGTTTCTTTTATTGCCTGGGCAAGATTTTTCCCCTGTTCCAGTTTTTCCTCTATAGCTTTTATCACTTTTAGCTCTTCTTCAGGCATTCTTTCCTGTGGGCTGTAATTAAGCTCTCGCAAAAGGGCATTTTGAAGCTCCTTTAGGGTGTAGGCTTCTTCCCTTAATTTTGAAAGTGCGAATGCGAGAAAATCCCTTCGAAATTTGGTCCCTGCGTATTTTTCAAATTTATCCACAAGCTCCTCAATGGATAATCTTTCCATGTGTTTATGGTTCATCCACATAAGTTTTTGATAGTCAAATACAGCTCCTGCCTTTGATACCCTGGATAGTTCAAAGCATTCAACCATTTCTTCTTTTGTCATTATTTCCTTTTCTCCACAAGACCAACCGAGCAGAGCCAGGTAATTAAATAGTGCTTCAGGCAAAATTCCTTCTTCTCTGAACTGGAAAACCGCTGTTGCTCCGTGTCTTTTGGAGAGTCTGCTTCTATCAGGCCCCAATACCATTGGGAGATGTGCAAATTCAGGAGGCTTCCATCCCAGTGCTTCATATATTTTTATCTGCTTTGGTGTATTTGAAATGTGGTCCTCACCTCTTATTACATGAGTAATTTCCATGTCGTGGTCATCTATAACAACTGCAAAATTGTACGAGGGAAGGCCATTTGAACGCATTATCACGAAATCTCCGAAAAGAGACAGATCAAATTTAACCTCACCCCTTATCAGGTCTTCGTAAGAAAATTCTTCATCGCTCATTTTGAACCTGATGGAGGCAGGTTCACCTGATTCCACTCGTTTTTTAGCCTTCTCTGGAGGTATATTCCTGCACTTCCCTGAGTATTTATAAGGTTTTCCCTCCGCTATTGCTTTTTTTCTCTCTCTTTCCAGTTCTTCCGGGCTGCAGAAACAATAATAGGCTTTGCCTTCATCCAGGAGTTTTTGTGCATATTCCCTGTATATATGTAAACGGGCACTCTGTCTTATAGGTCCCTCATCCCACTCTATACCCAGCCATTTAAGGTCCTGTATTATGAGCTCCTCGTATTCTTTTTTAGACCTTTCAGGGTCTGTATCCTCTATTCTCAAAACAAATTTGCCGCCATTCTTCCTGGCAAAGAGCCAGTTGAAAAGGGCGGTTCTTGCTCCGCCTACGTGAAGATAGCCAGTTGGAGAAGGAGCGAATCTTACTTTAATCATTTTTCCTCCTTAACACTGCAACAGCATAACATAAGATTCCTTCTCCCTTTCCTATTTCTCCAATTCCTTCATTTGTTTTTGCTTTTATTCCTATTCTATCAGGAGAAATTCCAATTGCCCGGGAAAGGGTCTGTTTTATTTTCTCTTTGTATTGTGAAATTTTTGGTTCTTCTGCCACCAGCACTGTATCAATTCCCACAACTTCATAATTTTTTTCATCTATGATCCTTGCCACTTTTTTCAGGAGTCCAATACTTCTTACGTCTTTATACTCAGGGTTCGAATCAGGAAAAAGCTGACCTATGTCTGGCAAGGAAAGAGCCCCAAGCAGTGAGTCCATTATTGCATGTGTAAGAACATCAGCATCTGAGTGACCCTCCAGTCCCTTATGGAATGGAATTTCTACTCCTCCGATGATGAGTTTCCTTCCTTCCACGAGCCTGTGGCTGTCATAACCTATTCCTACCCTTATCATCCTTTTATTATACCTTAAATTTGAGCGCAAATTTTTAATTTAAATAAAACTCAAGGTTTATTTTTGATGCTTCTAATTTGATATTTGCAAACAGGTGGGATAATATTAACAAAAGAGCTTTGTAGGGAAAAACTAAAGAGGGGGTATAAGATGGTGAGCACTGAAGGAATAATAAAGAAGCTGGTTGAGGAGATTACAGAACATCGTCAGGAACTTAAGAAGGTTCAGGAAGCATTTGAAAGATATAAGACTCTTTTTGAGAACATTCCTGTTGGTATATATCGTTCCACACCTGATGGGAAGATTTTAAAAGCAAATTTTGCCATGGCAAGAATGTTTGGATACGATGACCCGGAAGAACTAATGAAAGCAGGTTCTTATGCTCTTTATCAAGACCCGAAAGAAAGGGATAAGTTAAAAGAAAAAGCAAAGGCTCTGGATGTAAATGAATTTGAGATTCCCATGAAAAGAAAGGACGGTTCTATAATCTGGGTGAGAGGTCAGGAGAAGGTGATAAGGGACGAGAATGGAGAAGTTCTTTTTTACGATGGCTTTCTTGAAGATATAACTGCCCAGAAGAAGGCAGAGCAAGAAGCTGAAGAAGTTAAAAAGGTGATGAGAGACCTTACAGAAAAATCTGATGTAGGATTTTATCTCGTTCAAGATGGTGTATTCAAATACGTAAATGAGAGACTGGCTGAAATTTTTGGATATGATGTGGATGAGCTGCTGGAAAAGAAAGGTCCAGAGGACCTTACCCATCCTGAAGACTGGCCATGGATTTCCAAAACCATTATAAGAAGACTGAGCGGTAAAGTCAAGTTCTCCCATAATGAGTTCAGGGGGATAAAAAAAGATGGAAGCGTTATCTATGTAAGCTCATTTGGAAATCAAACAGTTTATAATGGTAAACCAGCCATTGTTGGCTCTTTATTGGATATGACCGAAAGAAAAAATCAGGAAATAGAATTAAAGGAAAGGGAAGAACTTTACAGGGTAATCATTGAAGCAACCCATGATGGGATTTACATTTACAGAAGAGACAGGTTCCTGTTTGTTAACGACAGAATTTGTGAGATAACAGGATATTCTAAAGAAGAGCTTTATAAAATAAACATTTTTGAACTTATACATCCCGATGACAGAGAAAGAATAAAGAGTTATGCACGGGACAGAGAAAGGGGGAAAGCTGTGCCTTTCCGTTATAATGCAAAAATTTTGACAAAGCATGGAGAAGTAAGGATAGGGGAATTTTCTGTTCGGGCTGTCCAATACAAAGGGAAACACGCTGTAATAAGCTTTGTGCGCGATGTCACTGAAAGAATAAACTTGATGAATAGAATAAAGGAAGAAAAAGACCGTGCAGAAAGATATATTGATGTTTCGGGTAATTTAATTCTCGTGCTGGACAGAGAGGGGAAGATAAGGCTTGTGAATAAAGAAGGATGCAAAATATTGCAATGTGAGAAAGAAGAAATTATTGGGGAGGACTGGATAGAAAGATTTATTCCTCCAGAGAATAGGGAAAAGGTAATAGAGGTTTTCAAAAACATAGTAAACGGTAATATAAGGGAGTTTTCTCAGTATGAAAATCCTATAATAACTGCAAAGGGAAATAAAAGGATTATTCTCTGGAGAAACTCAATAATAACAGATGAAAAGGGAAATATCAGGGAAGTTATATCATCTGGAGCTGATATAACCGAACTAAAAAATACAGAGGAGAAGCTTAAAAATCTCATTGAAGAGAAGGATATTCTTCTCAGGGAGCTTCACCATAGAGTTAAAAATAATCTTCAGATTGTAACGAGCCTTTTAAGACTTCAGTTACGGAGGATTAAAGACCCGAGGTTGCAGCACGTCTTAAAGGAGAGCGAAGACAGGATAGTGTCCATTGTCCTTATACACGAGAAATTTTACATGTCCGAGAATTTGAAGGAGATAAGATTTGAAGAGTATGTTAAAAGCCTGATAAAAACAATCTATAGGTCACATAATGTTAGTGAAAAGAAAGTGAGGCTGAAGATAGAAGGTGATAAATTAACCCTTCCTATAGATGCTGCAATTCCTGCCGGTCTTATAATTAATGAACTTGTAACCAATGCTTTGAAATACGCTTTCCCCGGGGATTTAAAAGGGAGTCTGGAAATCAGAATGTCTTCTGATGAGCGAGATTGGGTAGAAATTTATGTCAGAGATGATGGAGTAGGGCTTCCGGATAGTGTGGATTTTGATCATCCAGAGTCTCTTGGTTTCAAACTGGTGAAAATTCTTGCTGAAGGACAACTTGGGGGGGAGGTAGAATTAGTTCGCAAAAAGAAGGGGACAGAATTCAGAATAAAATTCAGGAGAAAATAAATGGGAAAGGCAAAAATTTTGATAATAGAGGATGAGAGGATAATAGCAGAAGATCTGAAGGAAATATTGGAGGATGAGGGATACGAAGTTTGCGGAATAGCCTCTGATAAGGAAGAGGCGGTTGAAATAGCAGAAAGCACAAAACCCGACCTTATTCTGGTTGACATTGTTCTTGGTGAAGAAAGAAAAGGAGGAATTGAAGCAGCAGAGAAAATACTTTCAAAGCAGGAAATACCTGTTCTTTATGTAACCGCTTACAGTGACCCTGAAATTTTTAAAGAAGCTAAAAAAGTGGGTCCCTTCGGATTTCTTGTAAAGCCCATAAATGAAAGGGAACTTTTAATGAATGTGGAAATAGCCCTTTACAAGAGCAGAACAGAGCGAGAGCTGAGAAAACTAAACGAGGAAAAGGAAGCTGCGATTCAGAGCCTTCAGAGGGCTGAATCTATCATGCGTTCTATTCTTGAATCAATGTTAGACACTGTTTTTATGCTGGATGAAAATGGTAGATTTATTTTTGTCAATGTATCCGAGAAGAGAAAGAAATTTTTAAACCCCGATGATTTTATAGGGAAAACGCCTCAAGAGGCAATTCCTCACAAGAAAGCTGTAGACAGAGTTATGGATGCCTTCGAAGAGAACAAAAAGGGCAGACATGTTTCGTATGAGGGGAAGATGAAGATAAAAGATGAGATGAGAATCTTCCTGTTTTCCCAATCACCTGTTTTTATTGGAAATGAATTCAGGGGTTCTGTGCTGGTTGCAAGGGATATTACTGATATAAAGAAGTATCAGGAAAAGCTTGCGGAGAGTGAACGCAGATACAGAGAACTTTTTGAAAGAGTCCCTGTGGGGATTTATAGGACAACACCTGAGGGTGAATTTCTTGATGCAAACCCTGCATTTTTAAAATTGATCGGTTTTGAAAGCTTTAAAGAGCTCAAAAAAATAAAGCCCGAGGAACTTTATTTGGAAAAACGTGTAAGAAAAAAATGGCAGAAAGAACTTGAGGAAAAAGGAATTTATTACACTGAAAAAGAACTTAAAAGAAAAGATGGAAAAAAAATATGGGTTAGAGAATCTGCTATTGCTGTAAAAGATGAGAAAGGACGAGTGCTTTATTATGAAGGTGCCATAGAGGATATAACTGAATCAAAAGAATTGGAGCGTGGACTTAGGGGTAGCCTCAGATTTACTGAGAAATTGCTGGAGGAGGTAATTATTGCCCTTGGTTCCATGGTTGAGGTAAGAGACCCTTACACAGCTGGTCATCAAAAGAATGTTACGAAACTTGCTGTGGCTATAGCAGAGGAAATGGGGCTTGAACGCAGACGTATAGATGCGATAAGAGTGGCAGGTTTTCTTCACGATATAGGAAAAATATCCATTCCCACCGAGGTGCTTACCAAACCCACAAAACTGGAAGATTATGAATATGAACTTTTGAAAACCCATTCACAGATAGGGTTTGAGATTTTGAAAAACATTGACTTCCCCTGGCCAATTGCGGAGATAGTTCTTCAGCATCACGAGAGAATGGATGGTTCAGGATACCCAAGGGGTCTTAAAAATGGAGAAATTTTACTGGAAGCCAGGATACTTGCAGTGGCAGACGTGGTAGAAGCTATGAGTTCAGACAGACCCTACAGGCCTGCCCTTGGACTTGATGAGGCAATTAAGGAAATATCAGAAAAAAGAGGCATCAAGTTTGACCCGGATGTTGTAGATGCCTGTCTTAAAGTGCTTAAGAAAGGCTTTCGTTTTGAGAAGTATTAGGAAAAAGTAAGCTAAACTGCCCTGGGAAGAGTCACCACTGCCATTGTACCATTTCCTGTGTTTACAAGACCTATCCAGCCATTCATTGCTGTTATAAGTCCCTTGGATATAGCTAACCCCATACCTGTCCCCGTCTTTTTTGTTGTAAAAAAGGGCATAAAGAGTTTCTCCTGAGCATCTTCTGGTATTCCAGGACCATTGTCAATAATGTGAATTCTCACGAATTTTTCGTCCACAGATGAGTAAATCTGGATTAGTTTTTCACCTTCTTTATTTTCAAGCGCTTCAATGGAATTTTTTATAAGATTGCTGAGAACCTGTGAGAGGGCTACAGAGTCAACTTCTACTTCAACGGGAGCAATCTCTCCAAGAAAAAGCATTATGTGTTTTGAACGAGCAAGGGGATTCATCTTTTCATAGGTATCCATTAGAATTTTGTCCAGATTTGTCCTTTCAATTTTTACCACACCATATTTGCTGAATTCCTTAAGTGAATCAAGGATTTTCTTTAACCTGTCAGTTTCATCCTGTAGCCTTGATATGAACTCTTTGATTTTTTCCTTAGATGCAGTTTCAATTTGATTTTCAAGTACTGATAGAGAAACCTTTATTGTATTTATGGGATTCCCTATTTCATGGCGAACCATGGAAAAAATGTAATTTATAACATCATTAATCTCCCTGTTTTTCTGAAGATTCAGGGTATAAATGCTTTCAGTCATATCTTTAAGGAGTATGACTTTATGATTACCGATATCATAGGGAGTATAGCCGATTATTTTGTCGCCGTATTCAAAATACCCTCTTTTTTCTCCATTCTTTATATTGAAGAGGCTCTGGATGAATTCTTTATCTTTAGCTTTGTTTTTGAGAAGGTCTCTAAAGCTGCTGTTGGATAAAATAATATTGTAGTCCTCATCAAAAACGGCTATCCCTACAGGAAGTTTTTTGAGCACATCATTAATTGCAAATTTTTCCTTCTTCTTTCTCATTTTAAAGATACTCCCAGGCTCAATCCCCTTTTACTCTTAAAGGATATTACTTTTTGAATCTTCAGTCAAGGGGACAGACCCCCAAATTAAATGCATTTAAAACCCGGAGTTATAAGAAACTCAAATATGTTTCACAGTGTTTTTAAGGGGCTTAGACGTTTATACGGTGTTATATAGGTGATTTTCGCTTCCAGTTTTTTGCCAGGGCAAAAGAAGCTAAAATGGCAATTGCTGTAGTTATAGCACCTTCAACGTTCTTTCCTGTGAGCAGTAGACCAACACTGAAAAGAGTGCTGTAAACAATTATGCATCCCAGAAAAACATTTAATAAACTGGAAGGGACTTCCCATCCTTTAGATAATTCAGTTTCTAAATCTCTTTCCTGGGTTCTCTTTATAAATCCATTCCACCCCGGTCCTCCGGGTTTTACAAGCTTGTAAAATTTCAAAAGTGTTTTCTCCTCTGTTGGTCTGGATAAATAGGTGGCTACAACCCATGATATTGTGGTTATAACTACACCTATTGTAAATTCCTGCCATGTCTTAAGCCGTGTAAATCCCAGTTTTTCATAAACTGAAAAGAAGACTGCAACTACGAAAGACACTATCATAGCTGTCAGTTCACTTATAGCGTTTATTCTCCACCAGAACCACCTGAGAAGAAAAAGTAACCCTGTTCCAGCTCCTATCTGGAGAATAAGATGGAAAGCTTGCAGAGCATTACTCAGAAGAAGTGCAAAGATTCCTGCTATAATCATTAAAAACAAAGTGGAAATTCTTCCCACCAGCACCAATTCTTTTTCAGACGCTCCTGGTTTTATGAACCTTTTGTAGAAGTCATTTACTATATAAGATGCTCCCCAGTTAAGATGAGTGGAAATAGTTGACATGTAGGCAGCGGTAAGGGATGTAACTACCACTCCCAAAAGTCCGTGTGGTAGAAAAGAAATCATTGCAGGGTAAGCCATGTCATTTTTTATTATGGAAGGGTCAACGTGAGGGAATGCTTTCCTGAGTGAAGCAAGGTCCGGGAAGACAATCATAGATGCAAGGGCTACTATTATCCATGGCCATGGTCTAAGAGCATAATGGGTGACGTTAAAAAGGAAAGTTGCGCCTATGGCGTGGTCTTCATTCTTCGCTGCGAACATTCTCTGAGCTATGTACCCACCACCACCAGGTTCAGCCCCCGGATACCAGGCTGCCCACCACTGGACAGCGAGGGGAATTACAAAAATAGCCATAAGTGTATTCATATCTGAAAAATTAGGAAGCAATGAAATTTTAGTTCTTACAGCCGGGTGAGTTATCAAATTGCTCAGCCCTCCTACTTGAGGTAGTTTTACCGCGTAGACTGCAACAGCAAACGCTCCAAACATTGCTACGAAAAACTGGAAAAAATCCGTAATAAGAACCCCTGTCAGGCCTCCAAGCGTGCTATATATAACCACTATTGACCCTGAAATTACCACAGTGGTGACAGGAGAAATTCCCAGAAGAACTCCTCCTATTTTTATAGCTGCTAATGTTACTGTAGCCATAATTACTATATTGAAGAGTAATCCAAGATAAAGTGCCCGAAAGCCCCTCAGGAATGCGGCTGTTTTTCCGCTATACCTTAGTTCGTAAAATTCTATATCTGTTAGAACCCTTGAGCGCTTCCACAATCGGGCGTAAATAAATACTGTAATCATTCCGGTTATTAAAAAGGCAAACCATACCCAGTTACCTGCTACACCGTGAGTTCTTACAATGTCGGTTACAAGATTAGGAGTATCAGTGGAAAATGTGGTGGCAACCATGGATATTCCAAGGAGCCACCAGGGCATACTTCTACCGCTCACGAAGAAGTCTTCAGAGCTTCTTCCTGCCCTTTTAGTAACTGCCAGTCCTATTGCAAGGGAGAGAATGAAAAACAGAATCATAAATAGCCAGTCAAAGGTATTGAGAAGCAATTTTCCTCCTATTGGGTAATGGATAATATCAATTTTTCTATGGGTTCTGCAACAAGAAGCTCAAGCTCTGCCACCGGTTTTTTTGCTTTTTCCAGAGTTCGTTTTGCCCGTTCTATCCAGCGTGGGTCAGGGGTCTGTCCCCTTTCTTTTATAGAGATTCTTTCAAGAGCAAGAGCAGAAATTATTGAAAGATTCTCAGACAGAGGCTCTATCTCTTTCAAAACAGGAGAAATTTCAATTAATTCTTTCAGGCTATTATGATTGTCTTTCCAGAGGATGAGATAATTAATTATCCTATTTTCTATGGCTCTATCGCCCGTGGAAAGATAATCGGCGACCATACTTTCGAATTCTCGTGGTAAAGGGGGATCAGGAACTGCAGCGTCCACAACTCTGGTAAGAGGAGAAAAGACAGTATAAGTTCTGGATTTATGTCGTTCATAGTTCTGCACAGGTGCAACAGTTTGTATGAATATTTTTAGCGGGGTTATATCCCTGTATCTTGCAAGCCTTCTCAACATCATATCCTGGTTTTTTATATGAGTTATCCCGAGCTCTTCCATTTGCTGGGTTATTATTTTAAGCCTGCGGTACATGTCGCTCACGTCCTTTACAGTGCCTGGTGACCAGAGCCTCTCAGCAATTGCGGCGGTTCTTGGCCATATCCTGGAATCAATTGTTTCAGGGCTGACAATCTCACTCCACATAGTAGCTTCTCCGCCGAGGATTCTTTTTCTTTCCTCCGGGGATAATTCCACGCCTTCGGGTATTGGGTCGTTTAAGTAATGAAAATCTGTAGGTTGTGCTAAGTCTATATAGTACCCGTTGGAAAGTATAGTGTAATATCCTCTTTTAGCGGCATTGTAGAGAAATTTTTTCCCTCTCCATGACTGAATTACGATATCCTTGGGCATATCAGGATGGAGTATTTCATCCCAACCTATCATTTTTTTGTGGTTCTTTTCAAGGATCTTCAGAACTTTGAGATTGAAATAAGCCTGGAGCTGATGGAAGTCCTTCAAATGATGTTTTTTCATGAATTTTGCTATTTTTTTACTTGATTTCCACTGAACACCGTTTACTTCGTCACCGCCAATATGAATGTAGGGATCAGGAAACAGTTTTGCCATTTCTTTGAAGAATCGTTCAAGAAACTTATAAACAAGTTTATTCGTTGGGTCCATCACAGAGTTTTTTACCCCGTAAGTTCTTTCCATCTTATAAGGGCGTGGGATGGCAGCCAAACTGGGATAGGCTACAAGCCACGATGTGGTGTGTCCCGGGATGTCAAATTCAGGCACAATTCTTATCCCTCTAAGGTCTGCATATCTTATAAGGTCTTTTATCTGTTCATGAGTATAGTAGTCTCCGTCGGATGCAAACAGGTGAAGTCTGGGATAGATTTTGCATTCTATTCTGAATCCCTGGTCGTCTGAAAGATGAAGATGAAGCACGTTCATTTTTACAGCGGCCATGGCATCTATGTTCCTTTTTAAAACCTCTATGGGCATAAAATGTCTTACAACGTCGATTAGAAGACCTCTCCATGGAAAGCGTGGATAATCTGTAATCTCAACAGCAGGAAAATAATAATGTTTTCCGTCGCTCGAGAGAAGTTGAAGCAGGGTTTCAATTCCCCGCAGTATTCCTATATCTGTATTCGCCTTAAGAATAATACCGCTCTGGTTTATGAGGAGAGTGTATGATTCGTCCATTATAGGCGAGAGTTTTATGTTTTTTTTGTAAACTATTTTTATTGAAGTGCTTTCTGGGTTAAGTTTAAAGAATATTCCAGTTCTTCCTGCAAGGCGGTGCAGAAACCTTCTCTTTGCAAGTAAAACACGGGGGCTGTAAGGCCCTTGAATTTCAATTCCGAGCTCCCGGGATATAATGAATCTTCCATCCTGAGGCTTAATTTTTACAGGCATGGGCATTAGATTTAGAGAAGAAGCCTTTATAGATGCGGTAAGAAACAATACTATGAAAAAGAATAAAGAAACTATTCGTATTCTATCCACTGCTGTTCCCTCCTATAAATAGAGTTTATCGTTTGTTTTTAAGAAATCTGTCGAAAAAGTCGGCAGAAGTTTTATAAGCCTGAATCCAGTGTTTCCAGAGAAGAAAATCATGAACTTCATCCGGGAAAATAAGAGTTTCCACATGAACTCTTTTCAATTCTCTAAGTTTTTGAACAAGGTCTGTGGTCTGGATAAAATCTACATTTCGGTCATCGTCTCCATGTATGAAGAGAACCGGGGAAGTCCATGTGTAAACACTGGCTACAGGGGAGGATTCATATGCGATTCTCATTCTTTCTTTATCTATTCCCCAGTCTTCTACTCCTCTCATCATCCCTCGCCAAGACCAGTCGTGAACTCCGTGCATATCAACTCCTGCAGCGAAAAGGTCTGAATCTCTTGCAAGACCAAGTGCTGTGAGATAGCCCCCATATGAACCTCCCCACAGTCCTATTTTTAAAGGATCAACATAGGGAAGTTTTTGGAGAAATTTGGCGGCTGCAATGATGTCTTGATACTCTGAAGCTCCAGCTGGTCCCTGGTTTGGAGCAGTTCTGAAGGCAGCTCCGTATCCTATTCCTGACCTGTAATTCACGGAAAGAACAACATAACCCCTGCTTGCCATAAACTGATTGAAAGCATATGAGTTGTGATAATAATAAAAATAGTGCCATCCCAATAGCATCTGGCGAATAGGTCCTCCGTGCATAAAGATCAATGCAGGAAGGCTATTCCCTTTCTTTATGGATTTCGGGACAAAAAGCTGCCCATGAATTTGCAGACCATCTGCTGATTTGAAGATTACCTGTTTAGGCTCTACCAGTTCTTTTGTTGGGAAGGAAGAAGGTATAAGTTCAGGGGCAATTAATTTAGGTTTTCCTCCTTTAGCCGGGATAATAGCCGGTGCAGCTGGCTGTACTCCAGTAGAGCAAATAAGGGCTATATATTTTCCTGAGGGAAGAACTTTGGGACTCCATTCTATTCCATTTCCCTTGGTCAGCTGTTTGGGTTCTCCTCCATAGATGGATACCTCCCAGAGGTGTCTGCGGTCTATGTCTTCTTTGTTAGTGTTGAATATAATCGTTTTCCTGTTTGGTGTTAGAGCAAGATTTTCCACTTCGTATTTCCCGGGAGTTAGACAAATAGTTTTTCCTGACTTTAAGTCCGTGGAATAGAGATGCATCCATCCGTCTTCTTCAGAGTAGAATATTAAATGGTGGTCTGCAGCCCAGAGAAGAGGATTTCTGGGATAATACTCAGCAAACCCTCCTCCTTTTTCAGCTTCGTATACTTTCTTTCCTTTGCCGGTCTCTACGTCTACCACCCAGATCGAGAAGGGAACATCCCATGCATTCCAAATGGGCCTTCTTTTCATTTTTGCCCCTGGTAGACGTATAAAGGCTATCTGTCTGCCGTCGGGTGACCATACAGGGTGGCTGTCTCTATCCACATCCGGAAGCAGCCATGAAATTTTCTTTTTAACAATATCGTATATTCCTATAAAACTGTGGTCACCTCTGTAGCTTACAAAGGCGAGCTTTTTTCCGTCAGGAGACCATGTGAAGTAACGGTTTCTTCCCCTCGCCTTGAATAGTATTTCAGGGCTTTTTGATCCGTCCACAGGAGCAAAAAGCACTTGATTTCCTTTTCTGAATACTACAATGTTCCCATCTGGAGAAATTGAGGGTTCTGTTCCTTCCCCGATTTTCCATGACTTTCCGTCTTTAACTTTAACGGCCAAGATCGTCCTTTGAACCCCTGCAGGATTGCTGGTCGGATTTGGATATTCTCCCTGATAATTTGGTGCACCTCCTCTCACATATATAATGATTTCTCCATCAGGGGTGAAGCTGAGTTGGCCTATTTCCTGTCCGTCGTCCTCTTTATAATTTGTTAACCTTATTGCTTTGAAATTCGGAGCCTCTGCTATCCAGATGTTTCTCCTTCCACGGTTATTAAAAACCCACGCAATTCTGTCTTTAGTTGGTGCTATTATCAAATCCGACGGGAAATGAGAGCTCATAATATCTTTTAATGAAAATGATAAGATGGGAAAGGCCATGATTAGGGTTAATAATACAGAAGTAATCTTTGCACGCCTTGTCATTGTTTCACCTCCTGAGGGTATTATAGAAAAGCGAGAAAAGAATGCAAACCGAAAGAATCTTCTAACTATTGGGGACAGACCCTCCATTAATTTTTTGAAAGATTACTTTATTTCCTTCATCAAAATCTCTACAGCTTTTTTGAGCTGAGAGTCTCGTCCTTTAACCCTGTCTTCGAAGGTGTTTATCACTTTTATGTCAGGTTTTACACCCCCAATCTTTTCAAGATCAGCTCCGGAGAGTGTAAAACATCCCCAGAATGGGATTCTAAAATAGGCGCCATTTATCAAGCTTTTTCCAGTGGTGAAAATTAGCCATCCATATGTTGTGTTTCCTATTATTTTTCCGAGCTTTAACTCTTTAAATCCGTTAGCTGTCATTTCTGCATCTGAAAGAGAAAACTCGTTTATAAGAAGAACCATTGGTTTTGGCCTTACTGCGTATGAAGGTTGATATGTAAATTTGAAGTCCCTTACCTGCCATTTTGCATAAACTTTTTTTATGAGAGTATTAAGCACCTGGTCATGAACATTTCCCCCTGTGTTGAATCTTATATCAAATATCAGGGCTTTTCTTCCCAGTGTTTCCTTTTCAAGCTCCTGATAGAATCTTAGAAGTTCACTCCAACCCATATTTTTCATATGGACATAACCAATTTTATCGTTGCTCCAGCGATGTACCCTTTCTCTATTTATCTCTTCCCATTCGTTGTATCGGAGTGTAAGTTTCTGGGAGTAGGGAATTGGCTTAACGAAGAAGGTTTCTGCATTCTTTTCCGAAGGAATTTTGTTAACAGTTAATTTTACCCTTTTGCCTGCCTTATTGGCCAGAAGTGCTGGAAGATTTTCCCTCACACTTACCCTTTTATCATCGATACCAATCAGGTAATATCCCTCCACTTTTTTCCCGGTTTTGTAAACTGGACCATGCTTAATAATTCTTTTAATCTTGAAGAAACCACTCCCTTTTTCTTTTTCAAGCTCCAATCCAAGGGCAGCAGTGGTTTCATTTCTTTCTGTAAATGGAGGATAGATTCCAACATGAGAACTATTAAGTTCACCAAACATTTCGTTCATAAGCATGTAGAATTCATCATCAGTATAGCAGTCCTTCACGAGCCTGGAGTATTTTGCTTTTACTTTGTTCCAGTCAATACCGTGGAAATTCGGGTCATAATAATAGTTCCAGAGAGTATTCCAGATTTCCCCGAACATTTGCTGAAACTCAGCTTTGCGATTTATCTTTTCTTTGTAGAAAAAGTTCACAGGAGAAGGACTTCTACCACCTATCTGTAATTTCATAATTTTTCCACTGGTAATAAAGGCAACAGTACTTTTGTTCAACCATCTTAAATTTGACATTGATGATGAAGAATACAACATTTTTCTTTTTTTCACCTTGTTAAACTCATTGAGCTCAATAAGCCAGAGTTCGCTCTTATTGTTGTTCCTGCTTAAGAAAATTATTTTTTTGCCATCCTCTGAAAAAAGCGGACTGGATTCATTTTGAATGGTATTGGTGAGCTGAATTTTTCTCTTTTCAATATCTTCTGGTTCTATTTTAACTGTGATTTTAGGCTTTTTCTTCTCTTTTTTCTCTTCCGTTTTAAAGAGTTTTTCATAGAAATCTTCCCGGAATTTTTGAGGTCCTTTAAGAAGGGGCAGCAGGTAAATGTCAAATTGACCCGTCCTGTCCGGAAAAGAATGTCCTGTATAATTTGCAGTATAAACTATAAATTTACCATCAGGAGCCCAGTTATAAGAAGTTTCGGCAAGAGTATTGTGTGTAAGACGAATCTTTTCACCGGTTTCCACATTTACTGTTACTATATCTGGCTCCCAGTAGAATGAATCGCCAACCACAATCCATTTTGAGTCCGGAGACCATGAAAAGCTCCCACCCCAGAGTCCAGCAAGTTGTCCTTTGTATATAGTCTTACTATTTCCAGTTTGGATATTGTATACTACGAGGTCCTTTTTGCCTCTTATGTATGCGAGATACTTTCCATCAGGGGATATAGCAGGCATCCTTTCTTCTTCTGGGGTTGTTGCAATTTTTTCCCATTTTTTAGGAGAACTGGCATCAATACGGAATATGTCACTGTTTCCCATTTTGTCAGATACAAAAAATATGTGCTTTGAATCTTTATCCCAGACGGGTTGCGATTCTCTCCACGGGTTATCCGTGACCCTTTCCAGATATTTTCCATCTGTGTCACAAACAAATATATTGCCTCTGGAAACTATGGCCAGCTTTTTCCTGTCGGGAGAAACAGAAAACTGTTCAACATTTTTAAGCGTTACCCATTTTTCAAGATTTTCCTTAAGGTCTGCACGAATTTTTAAACGAACAGGTTTAGGTTTGTTTTCTCTAAGGTCTAATATCCATAACCTATGGGCATGTTCAAATGCAAGCACATCGACGGAATAAGCGGATGTTAGCCACCTTAAGGCACCTTTTTTGAAGCTGGTAAGCCTTGTTGTTTTTCCTGAGTTTAGGTCTAATTTAAATATATTCTGTGTATTAAAATCCCTGTCGGATACGAAGTAAATACTTCTACCATCAGGAGCCCAGTTTTGGTACATATCGTTTCCTTCGTAATTTGTGAGCTGCTTAAATTTTTTGGTTTCAAGATTGTAAAGAATTATGTCTGAGTTAAAACTGCCCTTATAGCCCTTTCTCCACCAGAATCGGAAGGATTCCCATGAATTATTAAAGATAATCCTTTTGCCGTCAGGAGATATTTTCCCGAAGTTTGGAATCGCCCAAAATCCAGGAAATATCCTGTCTGGTGTACCTCCATTTATGGAAATTTTATACAGTGATACCTGATTTTCCCTTGAGGAGTGAAAAACTATAAATTTGCCATCAGGTGTCCATGAGTTTACTATGTCGTCGCTTGTGTGAAATGTTAGTCTCTTGGGGATGCCTCCTTCTACAGGGATAACAAAAACATCAAAATTGCCGTATCTTTTTGAGGAGAAAGCTATAAATTTACCGTCAGGTGAAAAAACTGGCCAGCCTTCGAATGCTTCGTGATCTGTGAGATGTTTCAGGGTTTTATTTTTAAGAGAATACACCCATATATCCCCTTGATAGCTAAAAGCCAGATTTCTGCCGTCAGGGGAAAGGGCAGGAAACCTTAAAACGTCTGAGTATAGCATCAATGCTGATAAGGCTAATAAAAATAACATTTTTCTCATAATTACCCTCCTACAGTAATTATACCGAGTATTTTTT